>JBDUEO010000278.1:0-4970 GCA_040002335.1 Parafilimonas sp.
ATCTGCATCAATAATATAAAGCCCGTCATTTGTTCCAATCCAGATATTGTGATCATCGTCCTCTGCAATCTGCGAACATTTGGCTGCAATACTGGATTCAGCTTTGCCTTTTTTTGGTATAAAAATTTTAAAATTATCATGCACTTCATCATACATATCAACTCCGTAGTCAGTACCTACCCAAAGCCGGTTTTTACTGTCTTTAACTAAGTTTGTAATGTAGTTGCTTGATAAGGAATTTGAATCATACGGATTGTGTTTATATACTTTAAAGCTATTGCCATCAAATCTCGCGAGTCCATCATCTGTGCCGATCCACGCTAAATTATGTTCATCCTGCAAAACATTAAAAATGGTATTAGAAGGCAAGCCATCTTTTGTACTAAAATGCCGGTATTGGTAACTTTCTTCAGTGGTTTTTAATGTTTGGGTTGATGCAGCAGTGAAAAATAAATTAATGATAATCAGCAGCAGTGATTTAGTTAATAAATTTTTCATTCAAAAAAATAGATTATTAAATCTAATAAAATGGTTGCAATGTCTTGCTTTTTATTTCAGGTCTGAACAATAGAATCACATAGGATACATTTAAGTGACTGCTTAAATGAAACATTCATTATACCAACTTATTATCTTTTCTCATTTTTTTTCGTTGCAAGACCTCCATCTTTTAACTCAAGCTTCAGCTTATTTAAGAATTGGATATTCCACTCACTAAAAGTAAATGGATAGTATCTTCAATGTTATTTATTTTACAGTAATTATCCTCATTTTTATTCTTTATTAATCATGCATCATTACTAATCAGATTGCTACTTTCTCTGAAGCCCGCATAAACACTGGCATAATAAAAAGCTATTTATAAATTAGTCGCGCTTACAGCCAGACGATTTTCAAATGTCACCATATCGTATGTTTCATGCAATTTAAATGAAGACCAAAAATTTCATATTAGCAACTCTTACAGTTTTATTCTCAAATTGTAAGAACACTAATCAAAATTGCCTTATAACATTTGAGAACATACAGCGAAGTGACCCATACACACATTGAGTAATAAACCTGAAATGGAAAAGAATACAGAAGCTTTGCTACTCAGGATGTGCGATTGGTAAATAAAAAAATGGATAGTGGCCTTGTATGGTATTATTAATAAGCGTTATTCTGTTTATAAAAGAATTTCACCAGGAAATAGATACTGTAAAAACGCTCGATGCATCTAAAAAATGCAGTTAAAAATTCATGTCAATACAATAAGTAATTTTACGGGTCCGCAATTAAATAATAGAATTAATCTTGCGGTGATAAATAACAGTATACCACAATACCAGCAGGCAAAACAAATAATGGATACGCATGAAAAAAGTCAGCGCGATATTATTCAACAACAAATGAATGATATGGAAAAAACGAAATGTATAAACTTGCGCAACCTGTTGCACATACAATTACCATTACAAAAATTGACTAATTAAATTATAGTTTGATTAAATTCAAGAGATGTCTCGCAAGCTTGACATGACCTGCAGAGAAACTGATTAAATATAAACGCGTTTAAATTTGAACGTCATTTCGACTATAGGAGAAATCTTTATGCAAGAGTGCTTTAAGAATTAATTAGCCAGGAAAATTTTAATGATTGATTAATGAAACATACTATAAAACATATTTTTTGTCTTGCTCTTTTAATAACTACACTGCATACAAAAGCCAATATCAAATTACCTGTATTGTTTCAAAGCAATATGGTTTTGCAGCGCAATAAACCTTGTAATATTTGGGGAACGGCAGATAATGGCGAGGCGGTTTCTATCTCTTTTGATAACTTAAATTACAATGCAGTTGCTGTTAGCGGCAAATGGAAAATAACATTGCCTGCGCATGCTGCAGGCGGCCCATTTACAATTATTATCAAAGGAAATAATACGATTGAATTAGATAATGTTTTGTTTGGTGATGTATGGATTTGCAGTGGACAAAGCAACATGCAATTCAGTACAAGAGAAGCGTCTCCAAAACCCGATACCTCAGCTTTTAATAATAACAACATAAGGCTTTTTACGGTTGGTGTTGGAATGGATTATGTGCCACAGGATACAATTAAAAATGGTTCATGGAAAATTGCAAATATTAAAGACGCATACAATTTTACAGCTGTTGGTTTTTTCTTTGGAAGTTATTTGCAACAACATCTGAATGTTCCGATTGGTTTAATAAGTGATAACCTTGGCGCCACTGCTGTTGAAGAATGGATGAGCAATGAAGCGATTCATCAGTTTCCGCAATTTCATTATTACTATAATACGTATCTCGCGCCGCATAAAAGCATGAAAGAAATGAATGATGATTTTGAAAAAATAAAATCATTATGGAACAAAAAATATTATTTAAAAGATGATCCGGGTTTAAGGCAACAATGGTATAAACCGGAAACAGATATCAGCGATTGGAAGACGATGAATCAACCTTCGAATTGGGAAGATAATGAGCTAAAAGATTATGATGGTTCAGTATGGTTCAGAAAAAGTTATGATTCATTTCCAAAAGATTTTTTAGGCAACACAACTATTAGTCTTGGCCAGGTTGATGACTATAATATTTGTTGGGTGAATGGCGTAAAAATTGGCGAAGGTTATGGCAACATGAATATGTATTCATACAAAATTCCTGACAGCAGCATCAAACCAAAAAATAATATTGTTGTAGTGCGTGTGTTTGATGCAGGAGGTAAAGGGGGCATGTATAATATGTTTTGGAGCCCGTATTGGGCTGGTGAATGGAAGTATAAAAAAGGTGTTGAAATAGATGCATCAAAATTTAAAAAACCTTTAGTTTCTAACGCATATATTTTTGGTACGCCAACCATTTTATATAATGCAAATGTTGCTCCGTTAACGCAACTATCCATCAAAGGTTTTATATGGTACCAGGGCGAAGCAAATGCAGGCAGAGCAGAAGAATATAAATCACTTTTTCCTGCGTTGATACAAGACTGGCGCAAACAATTTAATCAAAGTGATTTACCATTTCTTTTTGTGCAACTTCCTAATCTTGGCAAAGATCCAACTGAGCCAGAACAAAGCGAATGGGCAGAAGAGCGGGAAGCACAAGACGCAGCTTTATCATTACCAAACACAGGTATGGCTGTAACGATTGATGTTGGTGAAGCAGATAATTTACATCCGCATAATAAACTGGCTGTTGGCAACAGGCTTGGTGCAACTGCATTAAAAATTGTTTACGATGTTGATAGTATTGAAACGAGCCCTTTGTATAAAAACATGCATGTTGAAGGCGATAGTATTGTAATTAATTTTAGCAGCGATGTTATTTGTAAAGATAAATATGGCTATGTGCGTGGATTTAGTATTGCAGGTGCCGACAGTGTATTTTATTGGGCGAAAGCGTATATTAAAAATGATAATTCAGTTGTTGTGTATAATTCCAGTATTCAATCTCCTGTTGCCGTAAGATATTTATGGAGCAGCAATCCTGGTGAAGTTGATTTATATAATAAAAATGATTTGCCTGTTGCGCCATTTAGAACAGATAGTTTTAAAGGATTGACATCTGGTAAAAAATTTAATTATACTGAATAGTAAGAATAATGTAGATGATAATTCTATCTTATAAAATTAAAAGCGCATTCTTTATAAAGATTTAAAAATCAACATTCCTGCATCATTTTGGTTCTTTTAAAAGTTGAACCGTTACCTCAACACAAAGAGATGTCTCTTTTTTTCAGACTAAATATGTAAGAGATGTCTTCTGCGCTCGAGAAAAGGTATTTTGTTAACTAAGTCCATTTCATATTAATTATTCATTCCCAAAATCTTATGTTCATTAATTAAATAGTTAAAACAAAAAAACCTCTGCTTTCGCAAAAGTTTTTTGTGCCCCAGGCGGGAATTGAACCCGCACCCGCGTTGCGGCGGACAGGATTTTAAGTCCTGCGTGTCTACCAGTTCCACCACCAGGGCAATAATAAAAAAAGTTATTAGCTATTGCTAACTAATAACTTTTTTAAGAGCGGAAGACCAGGCTCGAACTGGCTACCCCGACCTTGGCAAGGTCGTGCTCTACCAAATGAGCTACTTCCGCTTATGTATAAGAACTTTTAAAGGACGGCAAAAATAGTAATCTGCTTCTAAATGCAAAAATTTAATACTGATTTATTTATACTGTGGCGTATATAAAGTGTTTGTAGGTACTTCTACATCGGGTTTGCCTTTGTATCTATGCGTATAAAGATTGTAACACATGCCTGTTAAAAGCGCAACCATACAAAGTACCTGCAGGTAAAATAAAAAACGTGATGAGTTTACCCAGTTGTAGCCAAACTCTTTTTCTTTATAATTTTTATAATCAGTTTCGTACGACATGATAAAATTTTGCTCTGCAAAAGTAAGCCTCAAAATCAATATTATTTCTTTAGCTTAATAATTTCTGAAAAATGTTTTTTTTTCTGTATGAAATAAGCCCAAATTAATAAGCCTTTATAAACACCCGGAAGCTCTTTAATTTTTTTTGAAGGAAGATGATCATACTTATAATAAATGCTAATCCATTTTAAAACACCGGCATGT
This sequence comes from Parafilimonas sp., assembly GCA_040002335.1. Classification (GTDB taxonomy): domain Bacteria; phylum Bacteroidota; class Bacteroidia; order Chitinophagales; family Chitinophagaceae; genus Parafilimonas. Next base: position 4,587 of record JBDUEO010000278.1, read on the forward strand.
GCTTTAAAAACAGCAGCGAAAGATTTTATGTCCTTCTGAAAAAGGCTTTTAAAAGCAAACACCCAATCAAGCAAAACACGTAAAGGGATTTTCCATAAAGCCTCTAAAAATGTAAAATTTTTAAAAAGCATTATAAAGTTATTCCTGAAATTAAGAAATGTTTTGTGGCTGTTGGTTTTGGGCAAAGTACCGCCGCCTACATGATATACAACTGATGATGGACAACAAAAAATAGTATAACCTTTTCGCTGCAAACGCCAGCACAAATCAATTTCTTCCATGTGCGCAAAAAGATACGCATCAAAGCCGCTCATCTCATGAAAACTTTCAGCTCTTATGCATAAAGCTGCCCCGGTCGCCCAAAAAATTTTTTCAACTGTATTA
>JBDUEO010000279.1:0-4960 GCA_040002335.1 Parafilimonas sp.
AAAACAATGCCGATTGTGTGGGGCGTTAATGCTTCCAAAATATATGCTGCAATTTGGCTGGTTACCATTACACTAATCTTAATATTATTGTTGTTATACATGTTGCAAATACATTGGTGGTTTAGCGCCGGCTACTGTTTAATCCTCATCATTATTCCTTTGATCAGAATATTTCAACAATTGTTTAAAGCGAAAACTGCAGAAGATTTTCATAAGCTCAGCAGCATGATAAAGTTTGTAATGTTTACAGGCATTCTCTCCATGATATTTTTCCGCATTTACAGTTAAGCTCATGCAAAAAATAATACTTGCTTCGCAATCTCCACGAAGAAAACAATTACTCGGGTGGGCAAACATCAATTTTGATGTTGAAGTAAGTGCTGCAGATGAAAATTATCCTGACAATTTATCCGTTGAAGAAATTCCTGTTTTTATTGCGCGTAATAAAGCAAAAGCAGTTCAGCAAAAACATAATATGCATGCTTTAATTCTGGCTGCAGATACAATTGTTGTTTTAAATAATACGGTTATTACGAAACCTGTTGACAGAAATGATGCAATAAAGATTTTGCGATCATTATCAGGCAAAAAACATTTTGTTATAACTGGCGTTCTTTTATTGCAAAATGAAAAAGAAATAAGTTTTGCTGATATAACTGAAGTTGAATTTTACAACCTTACAGATGAGCAAATAATTTTTTATGTTGATACCTGCAAACCTTACGATAAAGCCGGCGCTTATGCCATTCAGGAATGGATTGGCGTTATTGGTATAAAATCAATAAACGGCGATTTTTATAATGTAATGGGTTTACCGGTAAGCCGCGTTGTGCAGGCAATAAATAAATTTAATAATACAACTGCACCATAATAAATAAGCAATATTTTATTATTGTAGTTTCATCATTTCAATCTTATAAAAAAACACTTTATTACCAGTTAATTTAAAGGTTGTAAATTTGCGGTCTCAAAAAGTTAAAATTGTTATGAGTACAGTAAAAGTTGCAATAAATGGTTTTGGAAGAATTGGCCGTTTAGTTTATCGCCGCATTTTTGATTTGGAAGGCATTGAAGTGGTTGCGATAAATGATTTAACAAGTCCTAAAGTATTGGCTCATCTTTTAAAATACGATAGCGCACAAGGCCGCTTTAACAAAGATGTTACATTCTCTGAAAATTCAATTACGGTTGAAAAACATGAAGTAAAAATATACGCACAAAAAGATCCTTCACAAATTCCGTGGGGCGATCATGATGTAGATGTTGTATTGGAATGCACCGGATTTTTTACCGACAAAACAAAAGCCGAAGCGCATTTAAAAGCAGGCGCAAAACGCGTGGTAATTTCTGCACCGGCAACCGGCGATTTAAAAACAATTGTTTTTAATGTAAATCACGATATTCTTGATGGTTCTGAAAAAATAATCAGTTGTGCATCTTGTACAACAAACTGTTTGGCACCAATGGCAAAAGTGCTTGAAGACACATACGGAATTGTTGCGGGTTTAATGACAACCGTTCATGCTTATACAAACGACCAGAATACGCAGGATGCACCACATCCAAAAGGCGATTTAAGAAGGGCAAGAGCTGCGGCTGCAAACATTGTTCCTAACAGCACAGGCGCTGCAAAAGCAATTGGTTTGGTTATCCCAAGTATAAAAGGAAAGCTTGATGGAACAGCGCAACGTGTGCCTGTTTTAACAGGTTCGTTAACCGAGTTAACTACTGTTTTAAATAAAAAAGTTTCTCTTGATGAAATAAATGCTGCAATGAAAGCCGCAAGCAACGAAAGCTTCGGTTATAATGAAGATGAAATTGTAAGCAGTGATATTGTTGGAATGCATTATGGCTCTTTGTTCGATGCAACACAAACAAAAGTGCTTACAGTTGGTGATCAGCAATTAGTGAAAACAGTTAGCTGGTACGATAATGAAATGAGTTATGTAAGCCAGTTGGTAAGAACTGTAAAATATTTTGCTGAATTAATAAGCAAATAAATATTTGGGTTTAAGTGATGTATTTTATCCGGAATGATGATGTATAAAATCATTGTTCCGGATTTTTTATAATAACTATTTTGAAGATTGAAGCGTCTTTTGCACTGCATTTAGCCAATCTTTCCACATGGCGGGATCCATAGGTTTATTATCATCGTTGTTTATAGAAAGATCACCTAACAAACCTGCCAGATCATCAGATTTTATCCTTGTTAATGTATCTTCTAAAAAAAAGATCATCGCTATATAAGCTTCTCGTGTTGTGAGATTGTTATTTTCCATAATTTATAAAACTATACGCAACATATTTTCCATGATGAGAAAATGAAATTGGAAGATTATTTTGCTGAACTAAAATTGGATAACCACCCAAAGTTTTTTTAATGCTAAGCGCTTCATCCAAATAATATTTATTCAACTTTTTTAATGCAAACTTTCTTACTTCCGATGATTGTGTTTTATATGAGTCATCATGAATGGCTTTAATTCCCCAACAAATATTTTCGAAACAGTTTGTGTTATTTGCAACTGAAAAAATTACATCATCAAACACAAGCGTTCTTGTATAAAAAACCGCTGAACCAAATAAAACTTCACAACAAAAGCAAGTTTTTTTATCAAAAGAAATTCTTTCAAATTGTGCATTAAATTTTAAAGCCTGCGGCTGAAAAGGAACATCAACTTTTTGAATAATTATTTTGGTTGGAGAGAATAAAACTTCATCATTATTTCTTTTATTGAATTTATACACTGATTCTTTTACAGACCATGCAAGCCACACAAAATTTTCAAAAGATAGAATATTTGAATTGATGTTTTTGAAAAGATCAATTTCCTGGTTGCCTAAAATTTTAGAATAAAACTTTTGCTGTTTGGTGCGGTCGGAGTTTGTTTTATTTAAAGCGATGATATCATTTCCTATACTTATCAACTCTTCTCTTTCATTTTTTCCATGATCACATCTATACAATTTCCTGCATTATGAATTTTTTCTGCAGAATCAGCATCAATTTCAATATTATATCTTTCTTCTGCATCAATAATAATATCTATAAGATTGGCAGAATTTATTTTCAGGTCTTTAATAAATTCCGTTTCATCGTTCATTGAATTCAAAGCTTGCTTATCCATTGTATAAGGGCCTAACACTGTTTTTAAACCATCTAAAATTTCTTGTCTGCTCATTACTTTTTATATTTTGAAAATACCAGACAGGCATTTACGTCACCAAATCCAAAATTAGCTTTGACAACAATATCTAAATTTTTATTTATTTTTTTAACCGGGAAAGATTCCGCACTTGCAATATTAATTATATCAGGATTTGGATCTTCAAGGTTAATATTTGGATGAACGAACTGATGCATAATTTGCAATATCACGCCAACAATTTCAATTGATCCTGCTGCACTTAAACAATGTCCTATCATCGATTTTAAAGAGTTCGTCAGCGGAAAATTATCGCCTTTTCTATTTAGCGCAACAGACCAGTTTTCTATCTCCATTTTGTCAGCTATGGTTGCAGTTAAATGACCGCTTACTAAATCAATATCTTTTGGTTCAATGTTAGCGTTATGCAATGCATCAGTTATGCAATGTACAACTCCTTCCGCATTTGGCGAAGTCATAGAACCTGTTCCCTGCTGTGCGCCTGAATTAGTGGCACCACCCAAAACTTCTGCATAAATAGTTGCATTTCTTGCCAGTGCAAAATCAAGATCTTCCAGCACCAAAGCGCCGGCGCCTGAGCCGGGAATAAAACCTCCCGCCGTTGCACTCATTGGCCGCGAAGCTTTTTCCGGTGTATCATTAAATTTTCTTGATAAGATACGCATAGCATCAAAAGCACCAAATATATAATTATCTATGTATTCATTACTGCCAACCAACATGCGTTTTGCCATTCCATGTTTTATATATTCATAACCCATTAAAACGGCCTGCGAACCTGTGGCACAAGCTGATGAGTTGGTAATAATGCGGTTACCCAGGCCGAGCAAACCGGTAATGTACGCAGTAGAACCACTGTTCATTAACTGCTCCACCATGCGCGAACCTAATTTTCTTGATTGTTTGGAATCAACCAGTGAAATAATTCTTTTCATTGCTTCGGTATCGGCAACGCTGTTGCCAAAAACGCAACCGGTTTCCCAATGCACTTTTCCATCGTACAATTTATTTCCCGCATCAAGCCACGCATCTGCGGCAGCTTTAATAGCATAACCAATAGTGCTGCCTTTTAATCCATGAAAAGTTACTTCAGAAAGATAATCTTTTAGGTGGCTGAAATCAAAATCAGGAACGCCGCAAACCTGGCAATTAAAATGCAGGTCTTTATATAACGGAATAAATTTTATGCCTGAAATCCCATTTTCAATAGCATGTAAAAAAGCAGGAACACCAACTCCGTTTGGCGCCACTACGCCCATACCTGTAACTACAACACGGCCACTCATAATGATATTGAATTTGCGTTAATTTTTTGTATAATTCCGGCAAACATTCCCCGCGCAATTAATTCTTCTTTGTCGTTCTTCATTTCAATATAACATTTAAGCTTATTGAAACGAAAATATTGTTTTTTAGAAACTACCGTTACTTTTTCGCCGGGCAAAACCATTTTAAAAAATGAAACTTCTGTTGATGTAAGCAACGGAAAAATATTTTCGTTCGTTCTTAGATTATTTTTTTCGTTTGAGTTTAATATGATATAAATACCCAAAACAACTAAACCAACCTGCGCCATAATTTCGGTAATAATAACGCCCGGCGTTACAGGGTTTCCGGGAAAATGATCTTCATAAAAAAAGGCATCTTTTTTTAACCTGTAATTACCGGTAACGCCACTTTCATCAAGCAACACAATTTCATCAACAAAGCGAAAAGAAGATTTGTATGGAAGTTTATCTAAGATATCAGCGTACATATTTTTTGCTTGAAAATTAACGGCAATGTTCGCC
>JBDUEO010000280.1:0-4881 GCA_040002335.1 Parafilimonas sp.
AAAAAAACTGATTCATTTGTGCAAACAGATGTAATGGTTATTTTATCGCTATCAATGCAACCATATTGATTAGAAACTTTTAAAGTATAGGTTGTGGTTTTTGCAACCGTCGCCACAGGTTGCAAACAATTATAACAGGAAAGATCAATTGCAGGCGACCATACAGGATTTTGTGCGTCAACACTGGCAGTGGTTGCAATGTTATATGTTGAACCGGTAAGAACCTGGACAGAACTATCAAGAATATTTACAGTAGGGCTTGGATTAACAACTACATTCACCAAGGCCGTATCAGAAAAGCAATTATTGCTATCTTTTCCTGTAACGATATATAGAGTATTTATAGCTGGAAAAGCAATTGGATTTGATATGGATGGATTGCTTAATGTACTTGCCGGAGCCCAGCTATAACTATCAGCTCCGCTTGCAGTAAGCATTACAGAATCACCTGTGCAAATTGAATAAGCATTTGGCTGTGCTTTAATTATTTCTTTTGTTTGAACATTTACATTTACCGAATCTGAAGCCGAGCAGCCATTAGTAGTACCTGATACGTAATAGACCGAAGACTGAAAAGGAGTAACTATGGGATTTGTACAGTTAGTGCAACTTAAATCCGGATTACTTTGCCAAACATAGGTTGAAGCACCAGTTGGTTTCAGCGATATTTCCCTGCCTGCACAGGCAAATGTATCCAGCCCTGCATCAACGCTTGGAGATGAAGAAATATTTACTGTATGTATGACAGAATCTGTACAGGTATTGGCATCAGTCAGGTTTAGCTTCACATCATAAGTCCCTGAATACGCATAATTGTAATTTGAAGAACCATTTGTAATTGCAGTAATGCCATCTCCATAATTCCAAAGCCATTGCGTTATTTTTGAACCTGCCGTAGTGGATGTGTCTTTAAATGTAACATTTGAATTAGTGCATCCCGTTGTATCAAGAGAAAAGCCCGCAGTGGGGCCATATATAACTACGCTATTATTATCATTGATTGTATCTGTGCACCCTGATGGATTTCTTATATAAGCTATCGGCTTAAAATTTCCATCTATTTTATAAACGTGAGTGATAGAATCAGCGGTATTTGACCGTACTGCACCATCTCCAAAATGCCAGTAAAAAAGCTTTACATCTGCAGTGTCATAATTTTCTGTAACAAACTGCAAAGTGTCATATTTACAATAGAAACTTTTAGCGGGTATTATTTTTAAATCAGGTGTTGTAGCCTTAATATGTAACGTATCTCTTGCAGTATCACTGCATGTACTTCCATTAATAATTAAAGAAATTTTATAAATTCCTGGAGAGGTGTATATATGAGTAATATTTTCGTCTGTCGATGTTGTACCATCATCAAAATTCCACAACCTGTTGATTTCATCAATTGACCGATCATATAAGTGTATCGTAAACTTGTCGCTGCAACTAAAACGGGTAAGAAATTTGGAAACGGGCCCTTCAACATGTATATAATTTGGAATTGTTACAGAATCTTTACAACCGTTTTCAAACACTTCAAGTTTTACATTAAATGTTCCTGTATCCTGGTAGTGATATAAAGGATTTTTATCGTAACTCACCCCCCCATCTCCGAAATTCCATAACGAGCCGGTAATAGTACCCGAAGATTTATTTTTAAAATCCCTGAGTGCTGAGGCGCAGCCATTAAGCGGTGAAGCAGAAAAGTTAGCAACAGGTTTATTTCCAGCCCTGATCGCGTTACTTTTAGTTAAGCTTGAGGAACATCCTTCCGTTGTTTCTGCAGTTAAAGAAATATTATATTTTCCCGCAGCAGTAAATGTATGTAAGGGATTTTGCTGGTTTGAAGTACTGCCATCATTAAAATTCCAAAGCCAGCTTTTTACCGGAGCGTCAAAAAAATTAGTTGAGTCTTTAAAAGCAGATTGCAAGGAAACGCAACCTGAATCTCCTGAAATTACATTGAAGTTTACTCCGGGTTTTGCCAATACAGTAATATAATTTATCTTTTCTTCAAAACCTTGTTCCGCTCCGTTTCTAATTATCAATCTAACAGAATAATTTCCTTTCACAGTATAAGTAACTGATGGGTTTTGTAAAGACGATGTAATGCCATTACCAAAATCCCAAAACCATGAGGTGGGCGAACCAACAGAATTGTCTTTAAATTGAACGTTAAGAGGCGAACAGCCTTGTGTGCCTGCAGTAAAAAAATCTGCTGTCAATTGTGCTGATGCAGAGCTATAAATAATCAATATTATCACAGAAAAAAAACATTTCATAAGGTAGTTTCGATCTTCGGTTTAGAGAATTCTGCTGTAATATTAAACAAACCTTTATGCATTAAGGCTCTAAAACGCATAAAGCTTATGTAAATTGTTATTACAGCCAAGGCAGAAGAATATAGGTTAAATATTTTACTAAGATCAGGATTTTTCTTTTTAAACCTTTTCTCTTAATAGTTAAAAGATTATTTTTGCGCTCCTTAAAAAGGCGGGATAGCTCAGGTGGTTAGAGCGTCGGATTCATAACCCGGAGGTCTCGGGTTCAATTCCCGATCCCGCTACAAAGCACTTAAACGTGCTTTTTTTGTGTGCAGTACTCATTCAAAATCAATATAAAAATTGGTAATTAATGAGTTGCTCCATTTATTGAATCTTTTACTCGCTGGCTTGTATCAACTGTTGCATTTGGCGGCGCATAACCATTGGGGTTTGGTGAAACCATTGTATCCATTAAAGGATGTTGCTCGATTGCATTGGCAGAATCTGTATCAGTTTTTTTATTTGTATTTGACGAACAACTACAAAAACCTAATGCCAGAAAAATAAAAATAATATGTTTCATAGTGTTTTTAAATACATCTTCAATAATACTGCCATATACACTAACTATTCAGTAACTGACGTAGTTTCTCCATGGTTTTTTCTGCTGTTGGTAACATTGCCTGTTCAAGAATAATATTTATTGGAACGGCGGGTAAATCCAAAGCGCCAAGCACTTCTACAGGTGCATCAAGATACCGGAAACAATTATAACTTATGCGATGCGCCAGTGCTTCTGCAAAAGAATTGGTTTGTTGCTCTTCAGTTAGTACAAGGCATTTTCCGTGTTTTTTTACCGTTGAAAAAACAAGCTCCTCATCAAGCGGGTAAAGTGTTCTTAAATCAATTATTTCTACTTGTGAATCAAATTTTTTCGCTGCTGCTTTTGCCCAGTAAACACCCATTCCGTAGGTTATAATGCAAACAGATTCGCCGTTATCAATCTTTTCTTTACCAGCTTTTAAAACAATGCTGGCTTTGCCTAAAGGGATAATATAATTTTTATCGGGTTCTATTGTTTTTGCATCTTCTGTTCCTGCAACCTTACTCCAATATAATCCTTTATGCTCAAGCATAATTACAGGATTCGGATCGTAATAGGCAGCTTTCATCAAGCCTTTAATATCTGCTGCATTTGATGGGTAACAAACTTTAATTCCTTTTATAGAAAGCAATGTTGATTCAACACTGCCGCTGTGATATGGGCCGCCGCCGCCATAAGCGCCAACAGGAATGCGCAATACCATGCTTACAGGGAATTTTCCATTTGTAAGATAATTTGATTTTGCAATTTCAGTTGCCAGTTGATTTAAGCCCGGATAAATGTAATCTCCAAACTGCACTTCTACAATTGGCTTTAATCCAAGTGCACTTAGCCCCGCTGTTGAACCAATAATATATGCTTCCTGTATGGCAGTATTAAACACACGATGCTCGCCAAATTTTTCTGCAAGTGTTGCCGTTTCACGAAAGACGCCGCCAAGACGCTTGCCTACATCCTGGCCATATAAAATGCATTCTTCATGTTGCTGCATTAATTCTTCAATGGCATGCAATGCAGCATCAACCATTAAAATCTTTTCTGCTTTTTCAGGTTGGCGAACACCTTGTTCCTGTGTAATTGAAGTTTCTGCAAACACATGTTCGCTCACAGATGCAGCTAAAGGTTCGGCAGCATTCTTTGCTTTATTAAATGCTTCCTCAACATTATCATGTGCAGATTTTTCTATGTTTTGAATTTCAGTTTCTGTAATTCCACTTTGCCCTAAAAATTGCCTTAATTTAATAAAGGGATCGCGTAAGGCACTACTTTCAAGCTCTTCCTTTGTTCTGTAAAATTCTTTTCTAACGCCACTTGTATGATGGTTCAACAAGGGAACTGTTGCATGCACCAATATTGGTTTTCTTTCGCGGCGCACATAATTAACAGCATAATTCATAACGCCATAAGCATGTTCAAAAACACTTCCATCAACCTTTACATGATGCAATCCTTTAAAACCTTCTGCAAATTCAAAAGCATTCATAGCTCTTGCTTCTAATGCATTTGCACTTATTCCCCATTCATTATCCTGCACCAAATAAATTACAGGCAATTGTTTTAACACTGCAAATTGCAGTGCCTCGCTTACTTCGCCTTCTGTAATGCTGTAATCACCAAGGCTGCATACAACAACAGGATTTTCGTAACTGCTGCCTTTCTGTAAACGATCGGGCAAATACTTTTCAAGATATTGAATGCCTTGTGCGAGGCCTGTTGTAGGAATTGCCTGCATTCCGGTAGCGCTGCTTTGATGAATGATGCGCGGTTTATCTGCATCTTTACTGCTTGGATGCGCATAATAAGAACGACCGCCGGAGAATGCATCATCCGCTTTTGCTAATAACTGCAACATTAACTGGTAAGGTGAATAACCTAAAGAAAGCAATAAACTATCATCACGATAATAGGGACTAACAAAATCGCAGGGCAATAACTGAATACCTGTTGCAATTTGAATGGCTTCGTGGCCTTTTGAAGTAGAGTGAACATATTTGCAAACCTGCCTGTTGGCTTCATAAATATCTG
>JBDUEO010000281.1:0-4864 GCA_040002335.1 Parafilimonas sp.
AGAAATTGGTTTTGTAGGTACTGCTTATGGAAAATATAATATGCATATTGGCGGTGATGCAACAGGTAAAAGACTGAATAAAATCTATAAAGAAAATATTGAGGAAACAGAAATTCTTGAAAATCTTGATGTGTTGCTGAAAGATTTTTCAATCAATAAAAACCTGAATGAAGGTTTTGGCGATTATGTTGTGAGAAAAGAAATTGTTTAATTGAAGTCAGAGACTTCACGCATAAAACTGCGAAGTCCGGAGACTTCGCAGAACGGCAAATTGTATAAGAATAAAAGTTTAAAAGCGTCATTTCTGACGATAGGAGAAATCTCCTTTTCATCAACAAGATATTTATGAGATGTTCACTATGTTCGAAATGACGGCAACATTTAATTATGGAAAATATCAACAATAATCTCTTCCCTGTTTTTTTAAAGCTTGAAGAGTTAAGATTATTAATTATCGGCGCAGGCGAAATTGGTTTTGAAAAATTGAATACGGTATTATCAAATTCGCCCAACACAAGAATAAGAATTGTAGCAAATTATTTTAAGCCTGAAGTGGAAGAATTATCATTTCAATATCCCAACATACAATTAATTTATGCTGATTATAAACCGTTGTTTTTAGACCAGTGCGATCTTGTAATAGCAGCCGTAAATAATGTTGAGCTGGCAGAACAAATACGCTATGATGCCAAACAAAAAGGCAAGCTGATAAATGCTGCGGATAAACCTTCGCTTTGCGATTTTTATCTTGGATCTGTTATCACAAAAGGTCATCTTAAAATTGCGATTTCCACCAACGGAAAATCTCCAACATTGGCAAGAAGATTAAAGGAATTTTTTAATGATGTTTTGCCTGATGAAATTGAAACAGTTCTATCAAATCTTCACATCATAAGAAATAATATTAAAACCGGTTTTAAAGAACGCGTAAAAAAATTAAATGAAATCACTGCGTCGCTGGTTGAATTTTAATTATTCCAAATGTATTAAAGCCGCCGTTTGTGTTATTTAGTGATAGCAGTTATTTCCTTCTTTAAAATAATGAAATACCACACACCTGATAGTCCGCCTTCAGGATATGTGGTTCACCTCATTCTTCTTTTAAAAGAAAGCGCTTTTTTCTCAACTAAGTACCATGAAAAAAATGCGAAAGGCAAAGTACATATAATGCATAATAACGTCATTTTCCAGGCAGCAATATTTGTTGTTCCGGTTATTTGCGAAATAACTTGTTGCACAGGATAAGCAAAAACATACAAGCCGTAGGAAAGATCAGGTTTAGGCGTAATTTTTTTTATAAGCGTCGGTTTAAGAGAGGAAGCGTACAATACAAGAATTGGAATTACAATAAGCCGTGTGAGAAAAAATAAATTAAGTTTTATAGATATACATGTAATAATTAACGCACCTAAAGCAATAAAAAGATTTGAAACTATTTTGTTATGATAAATAAAATACAAAACACCAATAAGAAAATAAGGCGCGTAAGCTACATAAGGATACAAAACAAAACCATTATAAAAATTTTTGACAGCATTTTCTGTTGCATTATAAAAAAAGTGTTCAATGAATACAGCAGCAATTATTAAAAATACAAGTATTGTTTTTTTGAAAGGAAACCTGAGTATTGCAAAAATCAATAAACCTAAATATAATTTTAACTCCAGGCTTATTGACCATAATGGTGAATTTACAGAAGGATCGACCGGTGAATGTAGAAAAACTCCTGGAAGTAAATAGGTGACTCTGACAAGCGACAAACTTGATGCGTATTGAAAAAACAAATCGTTTGTAAAATATTTCACAAATGGAAAAACTGTAACGAGCGGGCCTAATATAAACATACATGTTAATATTGCCAGCCATGCTGCAGGGTATAATCGCAGAAAACGTTTCCACAAAAAGTTCCTCCACGAAGAACTATGATAAAAACTTTGCGTTACCAACAAACCACTTAAGAAAAAAAATATAGCTAACCCAAGATAACTAAAGCTGATCGCACCATTTGTAATAACTTTTAGCGGGTCATTTTTTTCGTTGGTAAATGCATACGAATGATAAAATATTACCATGCAGGCAGCCAGCAAACGCATAAACTTAAAGTTATTAAACTTCTCATTTTCTATAACCTGCTGTACTGTCTTACTTCTGTATAAAAATATTTTTTCCAGCTTAGTGTTTTGATTATGGAAATAAAAACGCAATATTATTGCAGCCAAAATAGTTTATTATCGTTATTGTTTTAAGAAAAGTATTCTGTGTAGTGCTGTATATCTAAGCGCAGCTTTTTACAGGTGTGGACAGACGGGTTAAAAAGATCTGGCCAGTACACTCGTTGCTCGGCGAAGTTTTCAAACTTTGCTGTTTGTATGTGCAAAGATTCTGACTTTTATTTTAGCAGTATTATCAATATTTCTTTTCTTGCAATTTTTTATAATAGTTTATTAATTTACACAAGTCATATATTTCAACTTGAAACTAATATGTTCTTACGGTTTTGAACCGTCTGACCAATACAATAACAATATTATTATGAATAAATTTATCAGAACGTTTGCTATAAAGTCTTTAAGCATTTTATTTTTTGTAACGATATTTTTTTCCTGCAATCAAAAACCGAAACTCATTGAGGTTGATCCTGCGTTCAGTCAATATATTGATGCATATACTTCTGGTGTGATCTCAAAGAAAAATACGATCAGAATTCAACTGGCTTCAGATATTTCAACAACGCACTCGGTTAATGATACAATAAAAGATAAGCTGTTTGATTTTTCACCTTCGGTGGATGGAAAAGCATATTGGGTTGATGCGCGCACAATCGAATTTAAACCAGCAAATGATCTTACGCCGGATCAATTATATGAAGTAAATTTTAAGTTGGGTGATGTTATAAAAGTGCCTTCAAAATTCTCAACATTTAAGTTCAATGTGCAGATTGTAAAACCATCTTTTGAAGTGGATGAAAACGGTTTGCGCAGCAACAATAAAACTGCGATGAATTTGTCAGGAAAAATTTTAACGGCAGATGTTGAGCAATCAGCAAACATTGAAAAATTATTAACGGCTTCTATCAACGGAAAACAATTTCCAATAAGCTGGCAACATAATGAAACTGCGAAAGAACATCAATTCAATATCAATAATATTCCGAGAACAAATACTGAACAAAAATTATTGCTGCAATGGAAAGGCGATGCAATTAACAGCACACAAAAAGGCGAACAGAATATTGATGTGCCTGCGTTGGGAGATTTTAAATTATTGCAAGTGCGTGCTTCTGATGAAGATGAACAATATGCGTTGGTGCAATTCAGCGACCCTATTTCTGCAGCGCAAAATTTAGATGGATTGATAACGATCAGCAACGTTGAAAATCCTGCTTACACGATTTTAGGCAGCGAAGTAAAAGTATATGCAACAGATGCGTTAGATGGAAATTATACTGTAAATATTTTGCCCGGAATTGAAAATCAAACCGGCGATAAATTAATAAAATCGTATACTTCAAATGTAGTTTTTGAGAATCGTTTGCCTTCTGTAAAAATTAAAGGTACCGGAAATATTTTGCCAAACAGTACAGGCAAATTGGTGTTGCCGTTTGATGCTATTAATTTAAAAGCGGTTGATGTTTCCATCATAAAAATTTATGAAAATAACATCGCGCAATTTTTACAGATGAATGATATGAACGGCGAGCAGGACTTGCGTCGTGTTGGTAAACCAATTAAAGAAGCAACAATAAGATTGGATGATGATAAGTCGCTGAATCTTCATCATAAAAATTCTTTTGCGCTCGATCTTGATAAATTTATTCGCACAGAACCGGGCGCTATTTATCATGTAACAATTGGCTTTCGTCCTGATTATTCTTTATACACCTGCGATAGTTTAAGCAATGATAAAGATGACGATGATGATTATTATTCATCATCAAGCGATAATGATAATGTGTTAGATGATGATCAGGATTTTTGGAGCCGTTATGATAGTTATTATCCTTATGGTTACAATTGGGATGAGCGCGATAATCCATGTTTCAGTTCTTATTACAACAAAGAAAAATTTGCAACACGAAATATTTTAGCGAGTAATATTGGTTTAACCGCGAAGTATTCAACCAGTAAAAATTTATTTGTTGCCGTTAATGATATTATCTCAACAGACCCGATGAAAGATGTTGACTTGCAGGTGTTGGATTATCAGCAACAAATTATTGCAACTGCAAAAAGCGATGGTGATGGTTTGACAATGATTGATGTAAAACGTAAACCATATTTGTTGATTGCGAAACAAGGAAATCAATTTGGTTACTTAAAATTAGATGATGGAAGCAGTTTGCCTTTAGGCAGATTTGACGTGAGCGGCGATGAAGTTAAAAATGGAATTAAAGGTTACATTTTTGGTGAGCGTGGTGTGTGGCGACCGGGCGATAGCTTGTTTTTGAGTTGCATTATCAATGATAAAAATAATCCTTTGCCAGGCGATTATCCGTTGGAAATGGAGATCATTTCACCACGCGGACAATTATACAAACGCATCGTACAAACCAATGCCGGCGATGGTTTCAACGTTTTCAGAACCGCAACAGATGCCGATGCACCAACAGGAAATTGGATATGCAGAGTGAAAGCCGGCGGCGCAACTTTCGAAAAGAAATTAAAGATTGAAACGGTAATGCCAAACCGTTTAAAAATTAATCTTGATTTCGGCAATGCAGATGCGTTGGGAAAAAATACAACAGTAAATGGAACGCTTACAGCGAAATGGTTGTTTGGTGCAACCGCACAAAATTTAAAAGCAAAAGTGGATGCGCAGTTGTATAAAAAGAAAACAACATTTCCAAAGTTGGATGATTATGTTT
>JBDUEO010000282.1:0-4864 GCA_040002335.1 Parafilimonas sp.
ATTCCCTTTTTGCCCCCACTCAATATTATGCTGCAATTGATTGATGAGCGCATTTGATGTAGTGAAATTTCCGGTTGGTTTCATATCTGAATAAATAGCAACAGCCGTAAAATCTTCTGGTTTTAATTCGCCTTGCAAACCTTCAACTTTTATATAACGGAATCCGTGCCATGTAAAATGCGGTTCAAATGTTTCTTCGTTATCATCTTTCAAAATATATACATCTTCTGCTTTTGCGGCACGAAGATTTGCCGTATAAAAATTGCCTTTTTTATCTAATACTTCTGCATGAAATATCTTTATGGAATCGCCTGCTTTACCTTTTACTTTCACCGTTACCCATCCAACAAGATTCTGTCCAAAATCAATTACCTGTTCGCCTTTTGGCGTAGTAAAAATGTGCATGGGTTTAAACGTTTCATGTTTCTTAACAGGTTCATTAATTGTTGCAATTAAATTGCTAAGTGAAAAATCTGTAACCTTTACATTACTCCAATCTTTATCGTTATATGCAGGCAATAACCAACCTGTTTTATTTAGCCGCGCATCAATAGTTTCGCCATTATAAATTTCTGTATATCGAACTTCGCCGGTTGATGATTTCCATGTATCATCTGATGTTATTGTTTGCGTTGAACCGTCACTATATATTATATCAAGCTGAAACAATAACGCAATATCTTTTCCATATACATTTATATTATCGCCAAAACCAATAATGCCGCGATACCAGCCATTGCCAAGCGTAACGCCAATTGCATTTGCGCCATTTTTTATAAGGTCAGTTACATTGTATGTTTGATATTGTAAACGTGTTTTATAACTTGTCCAGCCAGGCGTTAAATAGGCATCACCAATTTTTTGCCCGTTAATATTTGCTTCATATAAACCGTGAGCTGTTATATATGCAACAGCATTAATAATTTTTTTTGCTGATGAAAATTCTTTTCTGAATAATGGCGATGGCCGCATAACAGAATCTTCAACATAACCGGGTTCAATCCATTTTGCTTTCCAGTCTGACATATTTAATAAAGCTGTTTGAAAAAATGCAGGTGCACTCCAGGCAGATGCATCATTATAGTTATCCCAAACTCTAACGCGCCATTCATATTTCTTTTCACTTTTTAATGCACTGCCTTTATATGTTATATGCACTGATGAATCGCTGTTTATTTTTCCACTGCTCCAAACAATTTGCTTTCCTTGTGACACTTGCAATTCATAAGCAGATTGCATGGTGTTTCTTTTGGTATTGTTTAATTTCCAGGTAAAACGCGGTTGCGCAACATTCATTCCTATTGGATTTTCAACGTTTTCTGTAAGCAGACTGGTGCAACTTAACTGCGCATGTGCGCTTATTTCCAATAATAAAAAAAATGATAAAAGTGTTTGAATTTTTTTCATGGCAATCAGCTTAAAACTTTTTATTAATAGTTACGAATATAGCTTAACTGAATTTTCATTTTGTATTGACATATTTATTTCTTTGAAATTTCCAATACATACATTGGCGAAAAGAATAAATTTTTTTTTCCGGCAAATTTTATCACTGTATTGATGAGCTGTTTTGGAATATTCAATAATTTATTTTTTGAATAACCATAATATGTATTAGTGATATTTACAGAAAAATTATTTGTGCCTGCAATATTTTTCAACTCCGTTAAATCAATTAAATTTTCTGCCCAATTGCCGGTATGCGGATCGCAGGTGTTTGTTGGATGATGCGGCGCATACGTTACAACGCCCGTATGTAAATATGCTTCAACGAGCAGGTAAATTTCATCTTTAATTAATCCCCTGCTTTTCGCAGCTAAATTATTTATTTCCTCATCGCTTATATCAGTATATTTTGCTTTAATGATTTTCTTTCTTTCTTCAAGAAAAGAATTGCCGGTGTCTGATGTTTTCCAACCTGGCTTTGTTTCAAAGCCTTTATATTCTGCCTGCAGATGTATTTTTTTTAAGCGATGTTTTATAAATGGATTTTTTGAATTGGCGCTTGTAATAAATAATAAATTAAACGGGTTATTTATTGCGGCGATCGTTTTCATCCATGCATGTAAATTGTAAATATGTTCTAATACATCGAACGAACAAATCAAATCCGGCCGTATATTTTTTGTGTTTATTTCGGTTACCAATTTTTCAACATCGCCTGCTATATAATCATCTATATAAATATTTATTTTTTGTGCAATTATTTTTACATCATTTACTGAAGTAATATAGAGATCATTATAAACAACTTTTTTAAAACCAATTTCTTTTGCAAGAAAAGATAAGATGCCGCAACCGCCTCCATAATCAACAAAAACAACATTTGCAACCGGCTGCGATAATTTGCTGATTGCTTTTAATAATAACTGCTTATATAAGTTCATATAAAAGCTATAATTATTAATGTAGCGCAATAAATAATTTTTATTGTATGCTGAAATATCAATTGAATCAACATCTAATTGTTTCAGCTTTACACCAAGTTTTTTAATTGCATTATCAATAAGTAAAACTGTTTCTTTCATTATAAAAATAATTGCAGGTAATTTTATGTAAAGAATAATAAAAATATAGTACAATCCATTCTGTATTTGGATACATTTAAAATTTCTTTGCAATCACTATTTTTATTTTATGGATTCAAGAAGAGAATTTATACGAAAAACGATGATGCTTACCGGTGCTGCAGGAGTTGCTACTTTGCCGCTTTCCATTCAGAAAGCATTGGCAATTGATCCTGAAGTTGGCAGCACTTTTTTAGATGCTGAACATATTGTTTTACTGATGCAGGAAAATCGTTCTTTCGATCATGCTTTTGGAACCTTGCGCGGTGTAAGAGGTTTTAATGATCCGCGTGCCATACAGTTGCCAAATAATAATTCAGTCTGGCTGCAAACAAATAAAGCGGGTGAAACATACAGCCCATTTCGCCTTGATATAAAAGATACAAAAATTACGTGGATGGGTTCTTTGCCACATGGCCGCGAAAGCCAGGTTGATGCATACAATAACGGCCGCTATGATAACTGGATAGAAGCAAAAAAGTCAGATGATGAAACATATGCGCACATGCCTTTAACTATGGGTTATTATACGCGTGAAGACATTCCTTTTTATTATGCACTGGCTGATGCTTTTACTGTTTGCGATCAAAATTTCTGTTCTTCATTAACCGGCACAGATCCTAACAGGCTGCATTTTTGGAGCGGAACTATAAGAGCGGAAAAGGATGAAAATTCGCGGGCATTTACGTTTAATGGTGATGTAGAAAATGGTGTTGACTGGAAAACATTTCCGGAACGTTTGGAAGAAAATAATATTTCGTGGAAAGTATATCAAAACGAAGTAAGTGTTGATAATGGAATGACGGAAGAAGAAGACCAATGGCTTGGAAATTTTGGTGATAATGTATTGCAATATTTTACACAATACAATGTAAAGCATTTAAAAAGTTATGTTGATTATTTGCCAAAGCAAATCGCATTATTGCAAACGGATATTAAAGATTTACAAACCAAACTTTCATCATTAGCAAGGGATAGTACAACATATAAAGATGCTGCGCAGCAATTGCAAAACAAACAAAATGCTTTGCGAACTGCTGAAGAAGATCAAAAAAAATATACAGCAGCAGCATTTGAAAATTTATCGCAGCATAATAAAAATATACATCAAAAAGCATTTGCAGTTAATGCTGATGATCCGTACCAACGCCAGTTAACTCCGTTAAATTATACAGATGAAAATATTAACCGCGAAATAAATATTCCAAAAGGTGATATACTTTATCAATTTAGAAAAGATGTTGAAGAAGGTACGTTGCCAACAGTTTCATGGCTGGTTGCGCCCGAAAATTTTTCTGATCATCCAAGCGCGCCGTGGTTTGGTTCGTGGTATGTTTCTGAAGCTATGGATATTCTTACAAAAGATCCTGAAGTGTGGAAGAAAACCATTTTCGTTTTGTGTTATGATGAGAATGATGGTTATTACGATCATGTGCCGCCGTTTATTGCGCCTGAGCATGATAAACACGAAACAGGATTGGCTTCAAAAGATATTGATACAAGATTGGATTATGTAAAAGCTGAAGCCGATGTTCCCGGCCCCATCGGCCTTGGTTATCGTGTGCCGCTTGTGGTAGCTTCGCCATGGAGCCGCGGCGGTTTTGTAAACTCACAGGTGTTTGATCATACTTCTATTCTTCAGTTTCTGGAAACATTCATCAATAAAAAATTTGAAAAAGATATTGATGAAACAAATATTACAAAATGGAGAAGAACGATTTGCGGCGATCTTACTTCAGTATTCCGAAAATATAATGGCGAAAAAATAAATGCGTTGCCGTTTCTTAAAAAAGATGCGTTTATTGAAAGCGTCCACAAGGCAAAATTTAAAAATGTTCCTTCTAATTATAAAAGCTTAACTGCTGAAGAAATTAAACTGATAAATACAACACCGAATGCATCGCCATACATGCCGCAGCAGGAAAAAGGAATAAGGCCTGCGTGCGTTTTGCCTTACGAATTAAATGTGGATGGAAGTTTAAGTGCTGATAAAACTTTTTTTGTTATAAGTATGGCAGTTGGTAATACTTATTTTAAGGAGCGGTCTGCAGGTTGCCCTTTTACTATTTATAATTATGGCAAAGCATTTAGAGCAAAAAATTATGCTGTAGCTGCCGGTGATCAGTTACTTGATGAAATGCAATTAAGCGAATTTGAAAATGAAAGTTATCATATACAACTTTCAGCGCCCAACGGTTTTTTACGTGCTTTTAAAGGAAATAAAGATGATCCGTCTTTATTAATAAAATTTGAAAATGATTCAATAGTAAATGCTGAAAAAAACTATGAACTGACTG
>JBDUEO010000283.1:0-4844 GCA_040002335.1 Parafilimonas sp.
CTATATCATCATTACTTGCTTTGTGTTGTTCATCGTAATGATAAGAAGCCCATCCGGCAACTTCGCCGCCTGCAGAGAAACCCATTACACCAATGCGTGCAGTATCAATATTAAAATCTTGTGCTTTACTACGCACCAAACGAATGGCACGAAAAATATCCTGCTTAGTATTTTCAATTGTATAAATTGAACTAACCTGTCTGTACAAACGATATTTTAAAACAAAAGCTGTTACACCAAGATTCGTAAAATATTTTGCGGCATCAACACCTTCTGCATTATATACTAAATTCATGTGACCACCACCGGGACAAATGATTACAGCAGTGCCATTTGCTTTTTCTTTTTCTGGAAGAAATACAGTTAATGAAGGGTTATTGATGTTTCTAACCCACCAGTCTTTTGCAAGTTCAGGTTCATTCTTTTTATTTTCAAAACCCGGTGCGCCATTTTTCCAAAGCGGAATGGAAGTAGAATCTTGCGCAAATGTTTTGTTGCTGAAGCAAACGATTGCAAAAAGATAAAAGTAAAATATAGGTTTCTTCATGATGAATAAATTTCAGCTTTAAATGTATCATTTGTATTTTATCAACTGCAAAAATTTTCAGGCTTCAATTGTTGAACAATTGAAACGACAGCTAACGAAATAATAAAACAGATTGCGCTTTTAATCAATTAAAATTCAAACAAATTCATCTTACTGTATTTTTGAATCAATGGCCTTGCGAAAAACATTTTATAAAATTACACATTGGGAAACCTGGCACTGGCGCGTAAAATATATTCCATTAATTCCGGTGTGGCTTTGGTATTGTTTGCGATCAGGATCATGGTGGTTTTTTTCTTCATCAAACCCTTCATTAACATTTGGTGGTTTTGAAGGCGAAAGAAAAAGTGAAATGTACCAGCAGTTGCCGCCAGGTACTTATCCTAAAAGCATTTACATCAACCCAACACTTTCTTTTGATGAAGTTGAAAAGCTTGTCATCAATAATAATTATACATATCCTTTTGCGGTTAAGCCAGATATTGGCAGGATGGGATTTATGTTTAGAAAAATTGATAATGTGCGCCAGCTAAAACAGTATCATAATACCATGCCTTCGGATTATATTATCCAGGATTGGGTTAAATACCCGCTTGAAGTTAGTGTGTTTTATTATCGTTTTCCTGATGAGCAGAAAGGAACCATAACCGGCTTTATAAAAAAAGAATTTTTAAAAGTTTCGGGTGATGGTACATCAACTTTATGGCAACTTATACAAAATTATGAACGCGTACAATTCAGGCTCGATGAGATGAAAGCAAAACATGCGGGTACT
Source organism: Parafilimonas sp. (assembly GCA_040002335.1). Lineage (GTDB taxonomy): Bacteria > Bacteroidota > Bacteroidia > Chitinophagales > Chitinophagaceae > Parafilimonas. The sequence goes on from JBDUEO010000283.1 coordinate 1,323, forward strand.
TTAAATGATATAATTCCTGAAGGTGAAATATATATTTTATCGCAGGCATTAAACCTTAGTCGTGGTGGAAAGCTGGTTAGCCTTGAACATGAAAAAGATGAACGTTTATTAAAAGTGTTTGATGATCTTAGCCATTACACGAAACATTTTTATTACGGCCGTTATGATATTAAATGTGCTTCAATTGAAGATTTAAAACAGGGCAAAAATTTTTCTATTCTTGAATTTAACGGCAGCGGCGCAGAACCACACCATGCGTATGGAAATGGAAATACTTTGTTAGAAGCGCAAAAAATATTTTTACATCACTGGAAAATTTTATATCAAATTTCAAAATATAATCATAATAATGGAACACCTTACTGGAATTATAAACGTGGTTTTAAGTTTTTAAAAACAGCAAGAAAAGAATATGCGATGCTTGGCAAAATTGATGCATCAACACAATTGTAGTATCATTTATTATTAAAAAATCTTCGGCACAATTTTTTTTATCATAAGTACATGATTTCATCCATGCTTGCACCTGGAACTGATAAATCCATTATCATTCAGGAATATTTATCTTTTTTAAATGCCAAAGAATTTCCTTGTATAGCAGCGAAGGCCGCAGTTGCACATCAACAGTTAAAATGTATGGTTGCCGGCAACATGGCTTGCCCTAAAGATGATTACGACATTCTACATTTTCTATACAATTTTGTAGATGAATACAGAACTTCGGAAAATCTTTATTATAGCGCTGTTATAATATTTTCAGGCCCGGATATGTACAATGAAGAAATGTTTGATGCTTTGTTATGGCAAAGGTTAAATGCACTTCAATATCTTGATGCAGAAAATTATGAGTATGATAATCGTGTAGAAAAAAATCCTGCTTCTGCAAAGTTTAGCTTCAGTATTAAAGAAGAAGCTTTTTATATTATCGGGCTTCACCCGTCAAGCAGCAGGCAGGCGCGTCAATTTAAATATCCAGCATTAGTATTTAATCCGCATGCACAATTTGAACAGTTGAGAATGACGAATAAATATGATAAGATGAAGCATGCTGTAAGAAAACGCGACATTGCATTATCGGGTTCTGTAAATCCAATGTTGCAGGACTTTGGTGAATTATCTGAAGTATTTCAATACAGTGGACGCAAGTATGATGATAGCTGGAAATGCCCTTTAAAAATTACACATGCAGCAACTAAACATAATCCCTCCGCGTAGCGGCGTTTCATTTATTTTAAAAAAAGATCAGCGCCTTAAAGTGGTGGATGTTGAAGGCGAACAGGTTTCTGATTTTATTTGTTACAATCTTAATGATAAAGCAGAATATCTTTCATCTGGCAGAACCATAGATTATGCTGAAACAATTTATTTAACCAAGGGAAATTTGTTTTATTCGAACCGAAGCAATGTTATGTTTGAAATGATTGAAGACACCGTTGGCCAGCATGATTTTTTACTTACGCCATGCAGTGCAGAAATGTTCAGGATAATTTATGGTGATACAAACCCGCATCGCGGTTGTTTTGGCAATCTTTGCGAAGCACTTAAAGAATATGAAATTGCACCTGATAATATTCCCACCTGCTTTAATATTTTTATGAATGTGCCTGTTGATGGAGTTACAGGAAAGGTTTCTGTATTACCTCCAAAAAGTAAAGCCGGTGATTATGTCACAATACATGCAAAAATGGATTTGATTGTTGGTATGACAGCGTGTTCCTCAGGCATGAGTAATAACTTTTCTTATAAGCCGATTGGTTATAGGATTGAAGGGTAATTTTTTGGGAAGTAGTATTTGTTGCATAAAAAATTACTAAACAAAAGGCTTTTGAAAGACGGTTAGAATATTGTTTATCCTTATTTTAAATGTGTCTTTATTCTTGAAACTGCCACTTCTATAAATTTTTGATTATTGAACAAAGTTCTTTTTCTATCACTCCACAGATAATTTTTAATTTCTTCAAAGCTTTGTACTTCATTTTCTGTAAGAATAAAATCGATAGTTGACAATAATTCTAATCCAAAGGGGGAATAAAAACCTGTAAGAAAAGATTTAGTTTTATCAGTTATAGTTTTAAAATTTTTGTTTCCCTTTTCTTCAAGAAAATTTGTAACATCTATTTCAGCATCAGGTATAATACCAAGTTCTTCAAATGGTTTTTTATCTTTTGAGCTGTATCCTGTAATATAGCTGCCATTCAGATAGTAAAGCACATGTTTTACTTTACCTGAATAAGGTCCATAAAAATTTGGTTTATACTCAAGATTAAATACTTCTTTAGCACCAAATCTTTGAAGAAAGTAAGCAATTTTTTCAGCCGCAAATTCAGATACAAATTCGCCGTTTTTTACAAGATCATACAGAACATTTAAAAGCATAGCTCTTGCCGGTGTAAGTTTTGCTCTTTCTTTTTTTAATACTTCCTGAATTTCTTTTGTTGGTTCATAAATATAAATATCAACATCACTTAGTGATGAAAAATTCCGTTCAAGAATTTGTTTTACCCTTACCCAATTCAACCCACCATTGCCGGCACCTAAAGGAGGCAAAGCAATAGATTTAATGTCTCTCTCTTTAATTATATGCAGAAGGTCTTGTAATCCTTTTTCAATGTAGTTGTACTCCGAAGGTTTGCGCCAGTCTGTTTTGGTTGGAAAGTTTATAATTATTTTTTCACCGCTGTGCAATGATGTATCTTTTGTAACTAATAGTTTACCAATAGTAATTTTACCTTCTTTGCATGCTTTAATGAAAACTTTTGTATTTTCAGGAAACTGTTGTTTAAACTGTAAAGCAACACCTTTACCCATTACACCAACAGTATTAACGGTGTTAACCAAAGCCTCTGCTTTGCTATCAAGTAAATTACCTTTTACGTAATGAATCATATTAAAAGTAAAATTGCGGTTTTACACTTATCTTCTTATCTCCAAAGTCCGGCATTTGTTTAATTATTTCTGCTGTTTCATTTATAGCAACCATAAAACCTAAAATAGCACTTGACGGCAAATCGCCTGACAATAAAAATTCGGCTTCTTTCCTTCTCTTTAAATCAAGATCTTTCTCATCCTTCCAAAATTGTTTATTGATCGCGGTTTTATCAATTATGTTTTCAATATTTTGAATATCATCAGGATAATAAAAGCTGCTGAGTCCGTCAACTGCATGCCCGTCTGTGAAAAGGTATTCAAGTCCTGTTTGTTGAATGTGATGCACTGTTGTTACGCAATATACAATATCTTCCGGAGCTGTTACTTTGACGCCGTTAAAACCATGTTGAATAACATATAGCATAGGCATTCTTGTACCAAAATAAAAAGGTATGTAATCCCCAAGCAGCTTGCCATTGGGCAAAGGAAAAAGTGTTCTTGTTGTAATTAAACTTCCATCGCCTATCGGTACATAATCATGATTTCTGTTTGCAGATGTTATATGCGTAATACCATATTGCAGTATATGCGGTATATTCTGCAAATGCGTAATGCGATAAAGAAATATTTTACTTAAGTCAGCCATTGGCTTTT
>JBDUEO010000284.1:0-4838 GCA_040002335.1 Parafilimonas sp.
TTGGTTCCATTAATCAATCGCCGCATACCAATTATTGCAGATGATTATGTAGAAATGGATTTTGGAACAGGCGCTTTAAAAATAACTCCTGCACATGATGTGAACGATTATGCCATCGGTAAAAAATATAATCTTGACGTTATAAATATTTTGAATGATGACGGAACAATGAGCGAAGCTGCTCAACTATTTATTGGTGAAGACAGGTTTGAAGCACGAAAAAAAATTGTTGCTGAACTGGAAGCAGCAAAGCATATTGAAAAGATTGAAGATTATAAAAATCAAATTGGTTATAGTGAAAGAAGCGATACAGTTGTTGAACCGCGATTGAGTTTGCAATGGTGGATAAACATGAAAAAATTAAGTGAGCCCGCATTAAAAGCAGTAATGCCTGCCCCGACTGATTCGAAGGATGAAGCTATTAAATTCTTTCCTTCAAAATATAAGAATACGTATAATTATTGGATGGAAAATATTAAAGACTGGTGTATTAGCCGCCAGCTTTGGTGGGGACAAAGAATACCAGCGTGGTATGATGAGGAAGGAAATGTTTATGTAGCCAATGGTGAAGATGAAGCGATAAAAAAATGGAAGGGAAAAAATCCGAAATCCGAAATCCAAAATCCTAAATTAAAACAGGATGAAGATGTACTTGATACATGGTTCTCCGCATGGCTTTGGCCGATAGAAGTTTTTAATGGTATTTCAAACCCAAACAATAAAGACATTAATTATTATTATCCAACACAAACATTAGTAACAGCGCCGGAAATAATTTTCTTTTGGGTTGCAAGAATGATCATGAGCGGCTTTGAATATAAAAATGAAAAGCCTTTCAGCAATGTTTATTTTACCGGAATTGTGCGTGATGAACTCGGAAGAAAGATGAGTAAGAGTTTAGGAAACTCACCAGATCTTTTAATGTTAATTGATAAATATGGAGCTGATGCAATTCGCTTTGGAATACTTATCTCCTCGCCTGCCGGCAACGATATGCTGTTTGATGTAAAAGAAGAAAGCACTTTAAAACAGGGCAGCTTTTTCATCAATAAAATTTGGAATGCATTAAAGTTGGTGAAGATGTGGGACGGAAGGCAGACTGAAAGTCGGAAAGACCTAAAGTCTGAAAGCAATTCTTCTGGACTTTCCGACTCTACTGACTTTCCGACTTTGTGGTTTGAAAACAGGTTAAATGAAGTAAAAATTGAGATTGATAATTTATACAAACAATTCAAACTCAGTGAAGCTTTAAAAACAATTTATTCATTGATATGGGATGATTTTTGTAGTTGGTATTTGGAATGGATAAAGCCTGGATTTGAACAACCAATTAATTCAAATGTTTATAATAAAACAGTTGAATTTTTTGAGGAATTAATGCAATTGTTGCATCCATTTATGCCGTTTGTTACAGAAGAAATTTATCATGAATTAAGAATGCATGAAGATGATATTTGTGTAAAGCAAATTCAAAATCTACAAGCAAAAAATCAAAAAAAAATTCTTGATTCTGGTTCCGTACTTAAAAATATTATTACATTAATTCGTGACGCAAGAAATAAAAATAATATCAAACCAAAAGAAACAATAGAATTGTTTATTCAATCAGATAATGAAAATTCATTTAAAGCTTTTGAGGAAATATTACAAAAACAGGTTAATGCTGAATCAATATCGTTTACAAAAGAAAATATTAACGGTTGCATTATTGTAACTAATGAGCAAGATAGATTCTTTATAAAATCAAATCAACAAACAAATACAACCGTATTAAAATCTGATCTGCAAAAAGATCTTGACCATCAAAAAAATTTTCTTCAATCTGTGCAAAAAAAATTAAGCAACGAACGTTTTGTACAAAATGCAAAACCTGAAGTTGTTGAAATAGAAAGGAAGAAACAGGCTGATGCAGAAGCAAGAATAAAAACTATTGAAGAGAGTTTGCAAAACTTAAATTAAATGAAGCGATTTCAATGTTTATTACAAAGCATCTTTATTACAGGATGTTTTTTTATTTGCACTTCAACCAACGCGCAAAACTGGGATATTAATTTATTGCGCAACATCAACCCGCAACATCCAAATTCTTTTGTGTGGAAAGGTTTTACAAGTTCTGCGTATCCATTAAGTGTCGCCGTTCCAATTGGTGTTTGGGTTGATGGAAAAATTGAACACAACAAACAATCAGAAGACAATGCTTATGAAATTGCAGGAAGCGTAATTATTGCTGCTGGTGCAACAGAAGCATTTAAAATAATTTTTAATCGCGCAAGGCCCGATGAAAAATATTCCGGTGTTTATCCTTATCAATATGAAACCGGACATTCATTTCCTTCAGGCCATGCATCGCTTGCTTTTGCAACAGCAACAAGCGTATCATTAGAATATAAAAAATGGTATATTGTTGTACCCGCTTATGCCTGGGCATTTGGTGTTGGTTATTCAAGATTATATCTTGGTGAACATTATCCGACAGATGTAATTGGTGCTGCAGCAACCGGCGCAGGAAGTGCATTGATTTCGCATTGGATAAGTAAAAAAATATTTAAGTAATGAGCGATGCATCAAACATAATAATCCGCGAAGCAAATAAAAACGATATAGAGATCATTCAGCAATTAGCGCATAAAATCTGGCCAAGTGCTTATGGAAAAATCCTTTCTGCAGATCAGCTAAAATACATGATAGAAGTATTTTACAGCGAATCATCTTTGCAAAAACAATTTGAAGAAGGCCATTTTTTAGTAGTTGAAGAAAATAAACAACCTATTGCTTTTGCTGATTATAGTTTACTGAAAGATGCCATTTATAAACTAAATAAAATTTATGCATTGCCATCTGAACAAGGCAAAGGCATTGGAAAATTGTTGATGAATGATGTGATAAAAAGAGTAAAGCAAAACGGCGCAACTGCGTTGAGGTTAAATGTAAACCGTAGCAATAAAGCCAAACAATTTTACGAACATCTTGGTTTTAAAATTATCAGCGAAGAAGATATTGATATTGGCGAAGGTTATTTTATGAACGATTATATTATGGAGAAGTTGATCAGTTGAAGAGATGATTAGTTAACAGGTATAAACAATTTCGCTTAGCAACAACCTGTTAACTTATTAACCGATCAACTTCTTTGCTTCATCGCTTCATACAAAATAATACCGGCAGCAACAGAAACATTTAATGAGTCAAATTCACCTTTCATTGGTATAGCAAATTTTTCATCGGTGGCTTTTGATAAATAAGATTGAACACCTTTTTCTTCATTGCCCATAACTATACAACAAGGTTCTTTGAAATCTAATTCATACAATTTCTTTTTTGCATTCATTTCGCTGCTAAATATTTTTATGCCATTCAAATGCAGATCATCAACTGTTTTTAATAAACTGTTTACCCGGCAAATATTCAAATGTTCCAAAGCGCCGGCGCTGCTTTTTACAGCATCTTCATTCAATGCGCCAACGCCTTTTTCAGGAATGATGATAGCATGTGCGCCACAACAAACAGCACTGCGCGCAATAGCGCCAATGTTGCGCACATCGGTTACGCCATCAAGCATAAAAAATAACGCAGCTTCGCCTTTATCATTTGTCCAATCAATTATTTGTTGCAGGTCTTGATAAAGCACCGATGAGCGATAAGCAATAATTCCCTGGTGATTAGTATTTGTTAAACTATTCAGCTTTTCATTCGGCACATATTGTACAGGAACATTTTGTTCTTTGGCAAGTTTGCGTATTTCATTTATTACATCGCCCGATGCATTTTTAAACAACAATATTTTATCAATTCCAGTGTTTTGCGTAAGCGCTTCGGCAATTGGATTTCTGCCAACAATAATATTTTTCTTTGACTGATAATTTTTTGATTGAAACATGGTTTGCAAGATAAACAGTTAACCATTAACGGTCAACCGTAAAGCGTATCCACACATGTTAGCATCTTTATAACAAGGCATTCTGCATGTTCTCGATAAATTTGTTTTATGCAAACAAGTTTGGCAAAGTTAAATTTTGAAAGAAACAAGAATTTAAAAGCGTTTGCTTATACTATTGGTATTTTTGGACTGCTGTTTCTTTTCTTTATTTTATTTACCTGGACGTTGACTATTACACCGCCGCCTGTTGTTGATAATGGTGTTGAAGTTAATCTTGGTAACAGCGACCAGGGTTTGGGTGATGTGCCGCCGCAAATTCCCGGTGAACCTGCAGCGCAGCAACAAACAAATTTTAATCCGCCGCCATCGCAGCAAGCGCAGGCACAAACAGATCCTGATGTAGCTGAAAACAACGAAAAAGATGTGCCCATAATTCATACTTCTCCAAAGCCTGAAAAGAAAAAAGAAATTGCCAGGGTTAATAATGAAAATAAAAAAGCAACGGTTAAAACAGTTACCAATCCAACGCCAGCTCCGCCAAAACCAAAAGCAGTTTATGCCGGCGGAAAAAGCACAAGCAACAGCGGCAATAATGCAGATAGTTATAATAATAGTCACAACCAGGGTGTGGCAGGTGGCAAAGGCGATCAGGGCAAACCAAATGGTAATCCCAACAGCGATAGTTATACAGGCAACGGAGGAACAGGCAGTGCAGGCATAAGAGTAACCAGCGGTTTGAAGGGTCGGCAGATTATAAGCTCCGAACGTTTTCAGGACGCATATAAATATGGTGGTAGAGTTTCCGTTGATATAACTGTTGATGAAAATGGAACGGTTACAAGTGCAAGAGTAAAACCAGGAAGCCCGTTTGCCGATTTAAATGCTATTGCAGTAAAGCGTGCAAGACAATTAAAATTCAATAAAGGCAATATAACGCAAACCGGAACTATCACTATTGTTT
>JBDUEO010000285.1:0-4830 GCA_040002335.1 Parafilimonas sp.
CCATAATTAAATTCAGGGCCCTGGTAAGCATTGCCATTTATATTAACTACTACCTTGCCTGAACCTGAATTAAGCGGAACAATTGCCCGTATGCTGTCGGCAGTTACAGAAAGTACAGTTGCTGCTATATTATTAATGGTTATTTGTACCTGGGAGATAGCTGCGGAAAGATTTTTTCCCTTCACGGTTATTGTATCTCCACCGTGTGCAGAAGACGGGAATATAGAAGAGATCACAGGCGTGTTATCTGTAGATACTGGTATTGAGTCTGATATAGGTACAGCTACAGGTGTAGAAGATGTATTATCTGAAATGTTTTTTTGGCAAGCGGTTATGCAAAGTGTACATACTACTATACTTAATATAAAAAATAATTGTTTCTTTCTCATAAACAGTAGTGCATTTTATTGCAATAGCAAACATACCGTTTAATATAATGCTCTTTTTAAATATTTAATGGTTTGGCTTCTCTCCTGCCTGCAATGTTTCTTTACCTGATTTTGCGTAACGGAAAGGACGTTGGGGCTTAATTGCACGTGATGCTAAAGATAATAATATGCTAAGCCTTTATACTGGTAACAGTGCAATGTCCTTTTGGAGCCACACACATTGGCTTTTAAAAGCTACTGTGTACCCACAGTTTCCATGGCATTGATCTTACAAACATCTTTAAACAAATGGAAATCAAAACGCACTAATCCGTAACAGGAATAATACCACTCCTGCGGAGTTCTTATCTTCTTATTGTACTATTACTATAATGATTTTATCCCTTCGGGATTGGACTTTTAAAGCCTGAAAGGCTGAAATTATTATAGGGTATAAAAAGTATAGTTGAAATAAATCCCGAAGGGATGATATATAATTAAGAGAAAAACTATTTGAAGATGTGGGTACACAGTAGCTTTTAAAAGACTATGCTTAGAAGGGGAAGCGCTTGGCAGGTTAATGCTTACCGGCAATTTGCCTAATAACTTTAAATTATGTTTACTTAATATTTCTCTTTCCCGCAATGTCTCTTCGCCATGGCTTTGTATGCGGAAAGAACATTACGGTTTTCATATACATAATGTTGTTCGCTTTATATTTATAATCTGGTATTGAAGTTACTACAATTGAATGGGCTTTTTTTGCTTCGTAGGACGCAATGTCCCTGCCTGCGCTCATTGCTTTTAAGGTGATATTGCGAAGAAGGGAAAGGTGACATAGCGAAGAAGCAGAGAATGATATTATTGATACCAGGTATCTGTTGACTTACCGGCAACATTAAAGTCTTCTTTCATAATAAGTGCCCCGGTAGTACTGTTATAGAGCCTTACATAATTTATGTACCCAGAACCCGTGAAGCCAATGAGAATATTTTGCAACGCACCGATAGATGTCCCAGTATAATCTATCTGCCCAACCAGCTTGCCTTTAACATAGGCAGATAACAAATGATCTTTTGCCTCAAGTGTAACGAGCGTATAATCATTAAAAATATAATCCAGGCTCTGCAGGTTTTTTTCCACATAACTGCCTACACCTATAGCTGTAGCTCTGCTAAAATTTACGTGGGCTGAATCAGTGCTGCCATACATATACAGGGAAACATTATAGGCGTATATTGCATCAATACTATCAATAGGGTTTTGTACTGATATACTCATCCGCACACTATCGGCATCAACATTTGAACAATCCGGCGCAGGTAGGCTTATCTTGGTGATAAATGGCTGGTTAGTATAGCGCATAGGTACGGGTACATGTGCATAGCCTTCAAAAATTATATGCTTGTCGTTGGTATATAATGTTTGCATTGGTTTATTCTGATCGAACTCACCTTCCCAATCACTGCGACAAACATCATTAACCTGTAATGATGCATTGGAAATATTTTGGGCCTGAACTGCCTTATCAGAAGCATCTTTCTTACAACTTAAAAAAAAGACTGTCGCGAAAATGGTAATTGCAAGGCTAATTTTTTTCATAATGTTTATTATTTTACATTTCAAATATAAATAATTTATCGCTTTTAAATCAACTTGCATTTGCTTACAGGTACAAAGATTTGCTTATCAACCACCAATAAGCAAAAGCGAAAAACATAAGTGCATGAAACGAAAAATCAATATATAAGTTTGATTTTCTTTTTCCCGCAATGTCTCTTCGCCATGCCTTTGTGTGCGGAAAGAACATTACGGCTTATATACGTGATGCTGTTAGATCAATATCTCTTAGCTCCATAAAACTTGTAACAGCATAAATTCCATGTACACGCTCAACATAATATTTGGCTGAACTATATTCATATTGTCCAGGTAACTCAACCAACCTTCTCTTTCCCGTAATGTCCCCTCGCGTTGCTTTGTGTGATGAAAGAACATTTCGATTTTCATTTACATAATGTTATTAGTTTTATATTCATAGTCTCATATTGAAGTTAATACAATTGAATGGGCTTTTAGCACTTATATAATCGCAATGTCCCTGCCTGCGCTCATTGCTTTTTAAGTATACATTGTGCAGAAGAAAAATTACTTTAAGGCATTAAAAAGACCGTAAAAGAACCAAATTAAAAAACCTGTCCCTAAGGCAAAAAACACAAACTGTAATAGCGCTATAAGTGTGGGATTTTTCTTTGTAAAAGCCTCTGCGTTTACTTCATTTTCTTTAAAATATTCCCGCAAAAGCATTGCCCCAAAACTTAGAATTGCAATAAGAATAACTACTCCAATGCGTTCACCGGCTGATAAACCCTTCATACCATTAAAGGCGATTCTCCATATTTCTTCTACATTCAGGAGTATTTCAGGAATCGACATGTAACTAATAAATTATTAAGGCAAAATAAATTTTTTATTTGATCAATCTAAAAGATAGAGGCATAATAATCAGGTGGCGGCTTTTTTCTTTGCCTTTGCTTGTGTTTTTCACCGGTAAATTAACTTAATAGCAGTTTGGTGAAGAACCCCAACTGAGGCGGCATGATTAAAGTAATTAAAATGCCTTTAAAAACTACGGAGATATGTAGTTCCGGATTGAATGCTTTTGATGCAGGTAAAGCACAGGCAAATAATCTAATAACTATAAATGTTTATCCAAATCCTGTTAAAGTAACGTGCTTAATTATTCTGTAAATAATATTAAACCAGGTAAAATTGTAGTTACAATTGCTAATACAAACGGATTGATTGTTTATAAACAAGAATTTACATTGTTAGATACTTCATTCAATAAAACTTTTAATATGTCTTCTTTATTAAACGGTGTTTATTCATTACAAGTAGATAACGGAACTGAGAAGCGATCTGTAAAATTTGCTAAACAATAGCATAAGCTTTGGTATGAAGACCCCGCTGCTACAGAAAATAAAAAAGCCTTTGTAAAAACAAAGGCTCATTTTTTATCCCTAAAACCCTTTAAGTGTAAAACTAAAAAATATTCTTTTATATAAAAATTATTTTCAGCTTTTTTATATAAACAAATAAAACAATTAGTATACAACGCAGGCTCTCAACCTGCGCACATTGGCTTTGAAATAAAGACCCCGCTGCGACAGAAGTTAAACACAAATGTTATAGGCAAATCAGAGATTTGTAAACACAATAACGTAGCCAGAGACTACGCCAGGCGTGGGAAATATCCTGTTTATCATTATAGGCATATCTTTGTTTACTTATACGCTGGCTAAATAGTTGCCGTTGCCGAAGGGACAACATAAATAAAGCAAAGAATATTTTGCAGCCAAAATTAATAATTCACTAATCTTAAATTTAATTGTATGCCGAAAAAGAACGCTGAACCGAAGAAGAATAAACCTACAAAAAAGAAAAGCTCCGCACAGAAGAAAGCCGATCCAAAGAAAAAAGCACGCTAAGATCAAAATGCAGAGAGCCCGGTTAACAGCCGGGCTTTCTTTCCCGCAATGTCTCTTCGTGTTGCCCTTGTGTAATAAAAGAACATTGCGGTTTTTACATACATAATGTTGTTTACTTTGTATTCATAACCTGGTATTGAAGTTACTACAATTGAATGGGCTTTTGTGCTTCGCAGGCCGAAATGTACCTGCCTGCGCTCATTGCTTTTTAAGGTGACATTGCGGAGAAGGAAGTAATGGAATAATGATACGGGCTTGCAGCATAATTGCCAACACTAATTCCTATCCTTGGTTTACTTTTTATAGGTGTAATTTCAAAAGGTATTTCTACTTCAAAAAGTTGCATATTAAATGGCAAAGATGACTCAACGTTTGTTTGCTGATTTAGTAATTCCAGCGATACAACTAAAGGGCCTGTAATATTTTCACCGGTTTCAATATTTCTTATTGCGCGTATCAATATACCACCAGGATTACCAATGTTTCCAAATACAATATCAATACCTGAATAATGGAAGAACCACGTGAGCTGATTTTGTTGCGCTTTTTTGTGTCGTAATATTCGGTCTGAATATTTTATACCTTCTTTGATAAATCCATACGTGGTTTCATCATTATGTTCTTTACTATAATAATAAAACTCTATTTCTGTAAGCTGGTATTCATTCGCTGCTGTTTTAATTTGGTATTGAGTAAATAACAATTCAGCAATTTGACTAAACCATTCTTCGTAGTTTGTAATTGGAATTAGGTTTAAAAGATTTTTTATTTTTTGCATATTTACGGCTTAATTATATATTGTTTTCTGATGCGGTGGAAATTTCATAATATAGGTTTATAATTCTTTGAAGGCTCTATCTAAAAAAAATTTCTTTTACGCAATGTCTCTTCGCGTTGCCTTTGTGTACGGAAAGGACATTGCGGTTTTCATATACATAATGTTGTCAGGTTTATATTCATTCTCTGATATT
>JBDUEO010000286.1:0-4815 GCA_040002335.1 Parafilimonas sp.
GCAAAGCGCTGCGTTGTATGCAGAATGAATTCATAAAAGGCATAGAAAGCATTTCACCAACTGTTATAAATGTTATTGAAACAAGCGCTGTTATTGCACCGGGAGAGAAAATATTCAAACATGCAAATGATATTGCAGAAACAAAAAAACCAATGCGTATAAAAAATGTATTTGTTTTTCTGCCTTCAACAGAATACACTAAAATCATTTCAGAAAACACAATAATAATTCCATTCATAGCCATTAATAAACCAATAAATGCTTCATTAAAATGCCATTGCATTTTAAAAAAAACAGGTTGCATGGTAAACATCTGAAAAAAACAAGATGCAAAAAAAAATGTAATAATAATAAATGCTATGTATGTTTTATCCTTATACGCACGTTGCTTAATCAGCGGTTTTTCTTTTACAATACTTGTTTTGCTTTTTGCATAAGGCAACAGTTTAAGCAACAATAATGCTGCAAGAATGTTTGTGCTGCCATCAACCCAAAATAATAAATGATAATTGATTGATGCAAGCAGCCCGCCAAGTGCGCCACCCACCGCCCATCCAAGATTTATGGCAAGCCGGTTTAATGAATAAGAACGCGTTATGTTTTCCGGTTTGCTGTAATAAGCAATAGCCGCAGCATTTGCCGGCCTGAAAGATTCATTGCAAAAACTTAAAATAAATGTACCAATGCACAACGATAAATAAGTTTGAAGAAAGCCTGTTACAATAAACATGCACCCACCTAATAAAAGGGATGCAAACTGCTGGCTGTAAAAACCAAATTTATCAGTAATTCGGCCACCAAGATATGCACCGGTAATAGCGCCTGCGCCAAACAAAGCCATTACTATACCTGCTTGCGGCAAACTAAAATGCAATTGCTGCGTGCAATACATCATCATAAAAGGGATAACCATTGTGCCGCTTCTGTTTATAAGCATAACTGCCGATAAATACCACGTATTTTTTGAAAGCCCGTTGAATGCTTTTTTATATAATGAAACCGTTGCAGACAGCATGATGCGAAAATAAAACCAAGGTTTTGTATTAAATATTTTTATGCTTACCGTTTATAAAATTGACGTGATTATTTGGTAAAGGATTTGATATTTCGATGAATTTAAGCTGCGGAAAAACTGTATAATTAAATGATATTAAATGTTTAAAAACGGTGCTAAACTGCTGCCATAAAATATACAGTACAAGTGTGCGACGCAACCAATACTTAATTGAAATACCACAGTTGGCTAAATAAAAAATCCCGCTTTTGCGGGATAAAATGTATTTGTGTTAGAATTTTATTTCTTCTTCCTGTGCATCAAAAAAGTGAAATTCTGTTATGTAATAATCTGAATCACCTTTTACGCGAATGCAGGTTTTATATTTACGGTTCCATTTCCAGGAAATAGAAAATATGCCCTTGGTAAGGTGCGATTGTAAAATGGGATGAACAACTATCGTAAGATTTTTATGCTGATGTGTAACAAGATATTTTAAACGGGTTTCAATTTCATCAACCAGCAACAATGTTGGTGAAACTTTGCCGGTGCCATTGCAACTGGGGCAAATTTCAGATGTATTGATGTTTACTTCGGGCCGCATACGCTGCCTTGTGATCTGCATTAAACCAAATTTGCTGATTTGTAAAACAGCATGTTTAGCCCTGTCGCTACGCATAAAACCATCCATTGCTTCCTGTAGCCTGCGTTTGTTATCGGGCAGTTTCATATCTATAAAATCTACCACGATAATGCCGCCAATATCGCGTAAACGCAACTGCCTTGCAATTTCTTCGCCTGCTTCAAGATTGGTTGCAATGGCATTTTCTTCCTGGTTATTACTTACACTTTTATAACCGCTGTTTACATCAATTACATGCAAAGCTTCGGTGTGTTCAATTATTAAATAAGCGCCGCTTGGCAAATTCACTGTTTTGCCAAAAGCAGCTTTTACCTGTTTGGTAATTCCAAACTGGTCAAAAATGGGTATACCATTTAAATGGCTTGTAACTATTTCTATTTTTTCGGGTGCAATTTTTTGAATATAAGATCGGGTATCGTTATAAATATTTTTATCGTTTATAACAATCTTATTAAAATCTTCTGTAAGCAAATCGCGCAGAATGCTTGTTGTTTTATCCTGCTCGCTTAAAATTTTAATTGGTGCAACTGCGCCTTTAAGGTTTTGCTGAATTGTTTTCCATGTTTGTATAAGCTGCGAAAGATCTTCGTGCAACTCTGCAGAATTTTTACCTTCTGCAGCTGTACGCACAATTACACCAAAGTTTTTTGGCTTGATGGCTTCAATAATTTTTTGCAGCCTTTTTCTTTCATCAGAACTATGTACTTTTTTTGAAACAGCAACAATTTCGTTAAAAGGTGTAATTACCACAAACCTGCCAGGCAAAGATATTTCGCAACTTAGCCGCGGACCTTTTGCAGCAATAGGCTCTTTTAATATTTGTACTAAAATTTCAGGCTTACCTTTAATTACTTCATTTATTTTACCTGTTTTTATTATCTCCGGTTCAGGATGAAACTTTGCAAAATCCAATACTTCATCAGGTTTTTCCTGCATGGCCATTTGCGTAAACTTAAAAATAGAACGGGCGTATGGGCTAAGATCGGTGTAGTGCAAAAAAGCATCTTTTTCAAAACCAACATCTACAAAAGCCGCATTTAAACCGGGTATAAGTTTTTTTACCTTTCCAAGATACAGGTCGCCTACTGCAAATTTTGCATCGGCTTTTTCATGATGAAGTTCAACAAGTTTCTTGTTTTCCAGTAACGCAATTTCAACGCCGTTTGTGGTGGCGTTAATAATCATCTCTTTATTCACAAATGCAATTCTTTAAGTACCTAAAATAAAATTAAAAATGCTTGTACAGCAAGCTTGTACATACATTACATTAAAACCAAGGAAGGAAAGGCAAGAAAGTAAAAGGGCGGTAATAACCGGCGCTAAACAATAAATATTAGATAGCGCCGGTAAATCAAATTTATCTGTTTTTCTTTTTATGGCGATTTTTTCTTAGTCTTTTTTTTCTTTTGTGCGTCGCAATTTTATGACGTTTTCTTTTTTTACCACAAGGCATACCTTAATAAATTTAATTTTAATAGTTAATTATTTACTGTAAAGATTTTATTCTTTCCTGAATATCTTTTTTTGCTTCCGGCAGCTGAATAAGGTTTAAGGCATCTTTATACCATTTAACTGCTTCTGTTTTATTCCCCAGCCTTTCGTACACACCGGCAAGATCTAAGATTGCTTCAATATTACCCGGCTGTTTTTGAACTACTGTTAAAAAGCGTTCAGCAGCTTTATCGTATTGCCCGCTTTGAATACCGCCAAGGCCAAGCATCATTTGCGCATACAAGTTGTTTGGATCTTTATCTGCAATCTCTTTTACTGCAAGAATACCTTGCATTGGATTTTCAGCAATGCCACCAAACATGTAACAAACTCCAACTCCAATCTTTGAAGAATCATTGTTTGGATTTATTGTAAGCGCCTTATCAAATAACTCTTTGGCTCTTGTTGCCAGCCATCGCTGCATAGATGGATCTGTCGAAGACAGCATATTATCTAAAAGCAAATGGGCTGCAAATGTGAGGCTTTTTTCAGAATTTTCCAACTTGGCAGCTTCACCAAGGTAATAAGCACCCAATTCATCATGGTGCAAAGTGTCCGACCAATAAGATGCGAGCTGGTGATAAACATGAATTTGCTGGTTATGTACATCTCCTCGTACAACGCTGTTTTCAAGCTGTGTTAGTGTTTGTACCTGTTGTGTATCAGCAGTTGCTGTATATTTTGCAATAACATCTTGCGTGGATAATATTGCTGGCGCTCCTGCTTCTGCTGAAGCCGGAATTGGTTTTTTTGGCGCTACTGTATTTCCAAAAAAATATAAACCAACCAATAATAAAATAGCTGTTAAACTTAAAGCCCATTGTTGTTTTCGCACGAAAAAAAATTAAGTGGCAAAGCTACTGCACAGTCTGCATTTGCTTTACTTCATTCACAAATTCTTTAGAAGGTTTAAATGCAGGAATATAATGTTCGGGAATATGAACCGCTATATTCTTTTTGATATTGCGCCCAATTTTCGCAGCCCTTTTTTTGGTAATAAAACTTCCAAAGCCTCGGATGTAAATGTTTTCGCCTTTGGCAATATTCCCTTTAATTTCTTTGATCAAAGTTTCTACAGTTACCAGCACATCAACTTTTGGGATGCCAGTTTTATCTGATATGTTATTGATAAGATCAGATTTGCGCATGGTGTATTTTTTTAAGATGAATGAAAAAAAGCAAACCTAAATATAAAACATTTCAATTAGAAATGAAAACCAATTCATAATAAAAAAAAATTAAGGCTTTTAAAAATAGCTGACTTCATTAATTATGGGCTCTTCTTTTCAAAAACTTATTTACAAACATTACCTTTGCGCCTTCAAAAAAATTTAGAGCAAGCAATGATTAGTGCAAGAAATATAACCCTGGCATACGGAAAACGTGTTTTGTTTGATGAAGTAAACCTGAGTTTTATAAAAGGAAATTGTTATGGCATTATTGGTGCCAATGGCGCAGGAAAATCTACTTTTTTAAAAATACTGAGTGGCGAAATAGAACCGAATAAAGGTGTTGTTGAAATTACACCGGGCGAACGAATGGCAGTTTTGAATCAAAATCAATTTGAATTTGACAAACAAACAGTTCTCAATACTGTACTGATGGGCCATTCAAAACTGTGGAAGATGATGCATGAGCGCGAAACCATTTATGCAAAAGCAGATTTTGATGAAGAAGATGGAATGCG
>JBDUEO010000287.1:0-4806 GCA_040002335.1 Parafilimonas sp.
CGCGTAATTCTTTTAATTCTTCATTTAATTTTTCACGATAATCCGGTTGCGAATTACTATCAATTGAACGCTGGGATTCTTTACCTGCTGCAACACTTTCATATAATTCTTTAAACACCGGCGCTGTTGCATCACGAAAACGTTTCCACCAATCCAGCGCACCGCGTTGCGCAGTGGTTGAACAGTTTGCATACATCCAATCCATTCCATTTTCTGCAACCAATGGCATTAAGCTTTGTGTAAGTTCTTCAACCGTTTCGTTAAAAGCTTCTGAAGGCGTGTGCCCTTTATCTCTCAATACCTGATATTGCGCTGCAAAGATTCCCTGTATTGCGCCCATCAATGTGCCGCGTTCTCCGGTAAGATCACTATACACTTCTTTCTTAAAATTAGTTTCAAATAAATAACCGCTGCCAACAGCAATTCCCAGTGCAATTACACGATCTTTTGCTTTGCCGGTTGCATCCTGAAAAATTGCATAAGAACTATTTAAACCGCGGCCTTGTAAAAACATTCTGCGTAAAGATGTTCCTGAACCTTTTGGTGCAACTAAAAAAACATCTACATCTTTAGGCGGAATAATATGCGTTTGTTCATTAAATGTTATTCCAAATCCATGAGAAAAATACAATGCTTTTCCTGCAGTTAAATGTTTTTTTACAGTTGGCCATAATTCAATTTGTGCAGCATCGCTCAGCAAATAACAAATGATAGTTCCGCGCTTTAATGCTTCTTCAATTTCAAACAAAGTTTCACCTTCAACAAAACCATCATTCACTGCTTTATCCCATGTTTTAGAATTTTTTCTTTGACCAACAATTACATTGATGCCATTATCGCGTTGGTTCAATGCTTGTCCTGGTCCCTGCACTCCATAACCAATAATTGCAACTGTTTCATTTTTTAAAACTTCCTGTGCTTTGCTTAATGGAAACTCGTCGCGTGTTACTACGTTTTCTTCTACGCCGCCGAAATTTAATTTTGCCATTTTTATGTGTGATTTGATGATTTAAAAATGTTTATCTTTTTTGTTTTTGAATTTACTTTATCATTTAGTATTATCAATCTTTTCATTGAAAGAAATTCTATTATTGAAAGGATCGTTTACAACAAAAGCAAGTGCGCCATAAAATGTTTTCTCTAATCCCGGCTTATTGTATTTATATTTTTTATTGATGAGTTCTTCATGATATTCTTGTACACCATTGCACCAGATAAAAACATGCGAGCCGGGCGTTCCATCACCATGATGCTCGGTTAAGTGAAATGTAATTCCATCTCTTTCTATTTCCAGATATACCGGCATCTGTTCTTCAAAATGATGTTCCCACACAATTGTAAAACCAAGCCAGTCAACATAAAATTCAACAGCTTTGCTATAATCAAAAATTCTTAACATGGGTATTACTTTTTCTGTTTTCATTGCTTCAATTTAAATAACTAATTTTCTTTGGGCCAATGCATAACCGAAATGCAAAGAATCATGCGCCAGCGTACAGGTTAAAATTTCTTCTATTATATGCATTTCGTATGCGTACGTTGCGGTTGAGTAAGGTTTAATGTTTTTAAAAACATCATTGTTTACATCTTCTTCAATTGTATTTATGGTTGCGGCAAGTTGTTGTTTAAGTGCATCAATTTCTTGCTGTGTTATAAAACTTTCAGGCTTTGAATCTTTGCCATATTTTGATTTGTAAGGAACTTCAATATCTGGTTTTATGCCAGAACGCACATAACATAAATTTTGCGTACTAATTATTATATGGCCAAAATTCCATACAATATTATTTCTAAAACCATCCGGAATTTTATTTAATTGTTCAATTGATAAACTGTTCACCAATTGTAAAAAAAGTTCCCTGTTTTTCCTTATGTATTTAAATACAAATTCTGTCATAATTTTTCTTGATTAAATTTTTTGCATAAACATCCAACGCTGTCCTTCAATATCTGCACACCTGTATCTTTTGCCGGGAAATCCATCTTCTATTTCAGATAAAATTTCAGCACCGTTTTCTTTTGCAGTTGCAAAATGTGCATCAACATCTTTCACATACACCAGCAAACCATTTACAATATATGGAACACTTAACCACTTATTCATTTGTGCATATTCGTTGCGTTGTTTATTGATGCTCATATAGTCAGTTGTTGGTGTTGCCAGCATAATAATGTTATCATTCAAGCTCAATTCTGCATGTGTTAAACGATTGATTTCCATCATGCGTATATCTTTGTTTTCTTCAAACCCAAAAGCTTTGCATAACCAATCAATAGCGGCAATTCCATTTTCGTAAGAAAGCATTGGAGTAATGTTTTGCATGTTTCAATAGTTATTTAAAAAAATTACAGGTTTAATCTTTTCAAGTAAGAGACTTGCCACATAATGCTGCGAAGTCAGCAGACTTCGCAGAGCGATAATTACATTGAAAACACTTCGTCCTGCTTATTTAAAAATTCATTTTCAACCAATTCTTCCGCTGGTTGCGATTCTTCAAACTCTCTTAATTTTTCATGAAAACCTTTACTGTCTTTAATAATAGCAATGCGTGCCGTGCGTACAAATTCAATCAAGCCAAAAGGTTCTAATGTTTTTATTAATGTATCAATCTCTTCGCGATGGCCGCTTGTTTCAAATACTGTATAATCTTTACGAATCACTACAACACGCGCACCTTTTTCTCGTAATAATCTTTCCACTTTTACTTTTTCTGCAATCACATCCGTAGGTACTTTATATAAAGCCATTTCCTGCCAAACCAATTCATCGTTTGTATTGAAATATGCTTTTAATACTTCTACCTGTTTTTCAATTTGGCGGCAAAGCTTGCGCACCACATCTTCTGTTTCGTTGATGACAATTGTAAAACGGTGCACATTTTCACTTTCGGTTGGTGAAGTATTTAAACTATCAATATTTATTTTTCTTCTTGTGAAAATGATAGCAATACGGTTAAGCAAACCGATTTGATTTTCAGTATAAACTGTTATCGTGAATTCTTGTTTCATCTGTAATTAAATAAAAAGTAAAAAATAAAAAGTAAAAAACCTGATTATTTACTTTTAGTGTTTATAACTATTGAAGCAATGATTTTTGAAATTTCATTTGCTTCGTTGATTAGTTTATTCAATAAATTCTTATCACATTTAATTGTGTCTCTGATGAGACAAAGCCAATATTTTGTTTCATTGGCAGATTTAAGTGCGATAATATTAAATTTCAAAAAATCATTTTTAGAAGAACCTGCCACACCTTCTACTAAATTGGCGCCAATTGAAGTGGCACTTCTTAATAATTGATCAAACATAGAAAAATAGATTCGTTCATATTTTTGCTTACCTATAAACAGAATAACTTCTTTTGAAAAATAAAATGCACGATGCTTAATATTATAAACTGTGGTTTCAGGTTCTTCTAAAAGATATAAATTATTATCGTCCAATTTTTACTTTTTAATTTTTACTTCTTCTATTTCAACCTTATCTCCGAAACACTACAACCTTGCGGCACCATCGGAAAAACATTATTTTCTTTTCCAACCATCACTTCCAATAAATAAGCACCTTTATGATTCAGCATTGTTTGCAATGCAGCTTTTAAATCTTTACGGTTTGAAACGCTTTGCCCATCTATATAATATCCTTTTGCCACCTGCACATAATCAGGACTTGTTATGTTTACGAATGAATACCTTTTATCGTTAAACAACTGTTGCCATTGGCGCACCATTCCCAAAAACTGGTTGTTCAGAATTAAAATTTTTACATCAATATTGAACTGCATAATCGTTCCCAATTCCTGTATCGTCATTTGAATACCACCATCGCCTGCAATGGCAACAACTGTTCTTTCAGGTGCACCATATTTTGCGCCGATAGCTGCCGGCAAAGCAAAACCCATTGTACCTAAACCTCCCGACGTAACATTGCTTTTTGATTGATTAAATTTTGCATAACGGCAAGCCACCATTTGATGCTGGCCAACATCGGTAACAATTACCGCATCGCCATTTGTTAATTCATTTAATATATTAATTACTTCAGCCATGCTCATCTCATCAACAGACGGATGCATTTCCGGTTCAATCACAATTTTGATTTCTTCTTTTGTAAAATCTTTAAATTTTTGCAACCATTCTTTATGTTCTTTCTTTTCAATAAGTGCGGTTAATAAAGGCAACGTTTCTTTACAATCGCCCCAAACCGGAATGGTTGTTTGTACGTTCTTATCAATCTCTGCAGGATCAATATCAAGATGAATAATCTTTGCCTGCTTTGCATATTTATCTAATCTTCCGGTTACACGATCATCGAAGCGCATACCAATTGCAATCAATACATCGCATTCATTCGTTAATACATTTGGGCCATAATTACCATGCATGCCTAACATGCCAACATTTAAATTATGATCTGTTTGTAATGCGCTTAAACCAAGTATCGTCCATGCAGCCGGCAAGCCACCTTTTTCAATAAATGCTTTAAATTCTTTTTCAGCTCTACCCAAAATAATTCCCTGCCCAAAAATTACAAAAGGCTTCTTTGCTTCATTAATTAGAGTAGCAGCTTCTTCAATATATTTTTTTCTAACGATGGGTTTTGGGCGATAGCTGCGAATATGATCTGTTTTTTCATACCCATTAAAATCGAATTTTTGTATTTGCGCATTTTTGGTGATGTCAATTAAAACAGGCCCCGGCCTTCCGCTTTTTGCTATATAAAAAGCTTTCGACAATGCTAAAGGGATTTCGGTTGCATCTGTAACCTGGTAATTCCATTTTGTAACCGGCGTTGTAATATTTATCA
>JBDUEO010000288.1:0-4796 GCA_040002335.1 Parafilimonas sp.
AAGATTACAACTATTTGTTTAGGCAAGCCGCATCTTAATTTGTTCCAGGTTATATTAAACACAAGCGTGTTCAACCAATTGCTGAAAACGCTTTCAAAAAATAATATAGATATTGTTATTCTTTCATAATGGCAGTTACAGTTAAAAAGAAAATATGGTATGGAACTTTGTTTCTTTTTTTCCTGTTGATTTTAACAGGCGGAACGGGAATTTATTACATGGCCAAACTTAAAAATGATGCAAAAAATGTGTTACAGGATAATTATGAAAGTCTTGCATATTGCCATGCAATGCAGCGGCAATTAAACAATGTAGAAGCGGGAATTTTTAAATCAACAACTGATTTTGAAAACAGTTTGCACAAACAGGAATCGAACATTACAGAGCCGGGAGAAAAAGAAGCAACATTATCCTTGCGCTCATCTTTCAATAAAATAAAAAATGGTGATACAATAAAGCAAAATTTCAGGATAGCTGATGAGCAGCTGCAACAAATACTACTGCTGAATATGAATGCCATTCATAACAAAAGTGAAAAAGCACAAAAAACAGCGGATGAAGCATTTACGATTATTTCATTATTGGCTGTATTAGTGTTTCTTATCGCGTTTACTTTTTTACTGAATTTTCCATCTATTATTACGAAACCAATTTTAGAATTAACAGATGCGATAAAAGAAATATCAAATAAAAATTATGCGCATCGTATTCATATTGATAATAAAGATGAGTTTGGAAAACTTGCAGATTCCTTTAATGAAATGGCAGCGCGTTTAGAATTTTTTGAAAACTCTAATCTTAATAAATTATTATTTGAAAAAGCCCGTGCAGAATCTGTAATTAATAGTTTAAAAGACGCAAGCATCGGTATTGATAAAAGCGATATTATTTTATTTGCAAATGAAGAAGCGTTGCAACTTTTAAATATGCGAAATGAAGATTTAGTTGGAAAGAAGGTTGAAGAAGTGACAAAGAGAAACGACCTGTTTACATTTCTTTTACAAAATAACACGAGCACACCTTTTAAAATTGTGGTTGATAACAAAGAGAATTATTTTATTAAAGAAACTATTGAGATTAACGAAGCAAATAATCAAAGCAAAGTAATTAGTGTACAAAATATTACGTCGTTTAAAAAGCTGGATGAAGCTAAAACAAATTTTATTGCAACTGTTTCGCATGAATTAAAAACGCCATTGGCGGCATCGGATTTTAGTTTGAAATTATTGGAAGATCATCGCACGGGAACCTTATCTGCAGAACAAAAAGAATTGATAGATAATTTAAAGCAGGATAACCAGCGTATGCTTAAAATTTTAAGCGAATTATTAAATATGGCGCAGGTTGAAGCCGGCAAAATTCAATTAAATTTTAAACAAACAAATCCAAAAAATATTATTGATAAAGCTATGAATGCTGTAGAAACTCATGCAAGAGAAAAAAATATTATTATCAAAAATCATACTGCAGATAATATATTAAACATTAATGCAGATGAAGACAAAACAATTTGGGTACTGAACAATTTTTTAACGAACGCAATTAAATATTCTTCAGAAAATAATACAGTTGAGGTCAATGCTTATCAAAAAGATAATACCATCGTTTTTTCTGTAAAAGATTTTGGTAAAGGCATCGCAAAAGAATATCTGCCAAAACTATTTGACCGTTATTTTAAAGTGCCAAACACAAACGAAAAAGGCACTGGTTTAGGCCTGGCAATTTCAAAAGATTTTATAGAGGCGCAAGGTGGAAAAGTTTGGGTAGAAAGTGAAACAGGTATGGGCTCAACTTTCAGTTTTTCATTACCGGCATAAATTGAATATTATAAAATGAAAAAAAATAAGCCGCTCCTGGAAAAGAGCGGCGCCGTTTTATTCAAACGTTTACCACCAACAAAATTTAGTGGCCAATACGCAGATATTCTTTTAAAATCTCTGATTGAGGATTTTCGAATATTTCTTCCGCAGGGCCGCTTTCAACTATTTCACCATAATACATAAAAATTACATTATCGGCAAGGCGCTTTGCCTGGCGTAAAATATGTGTAACCAATATTATTGTATAGTTGGATTTTAATCTTATAAATTCTTCTTCAATAACCCTTGAAGAAATAGGATCGAGTGCAGATGATGGTTCATCAGCTAAAATAATTTCCGGCTCAACAGCAAGCCCTCGTGCTAAACACAAACGTTGCTGCTGGCCAATTGATAAACGTTGTGCAGAAGTTTTTAAACGATCTTTTACTTCATCCCATAAAGCAACTTCTCTCAAATGTTTTTCTACTTTTTCAGATATGATTTTTTTATTTCGGATTCCTTTTAACTTAATACCATAAGCAATATTATCATAAATGCTCATCGGCAAAGGATAAGGACGTTGCAACAACAAACCCATCTTCTGGCGAATTGATGTGATATCTTTTCGCGGATCAAAAATGTTTTCACCATCAATACAAATACTGCCCTTTACTTTAAGATCAGGATAAAGATCTGTTAACCGATTTAAACATTTAAGCAGTGTTGTTTTACCGCAACCCGACGGGCCAAGTAAAACGGTTATTTTATTTTTAGGAATTATGGTGGAAACATTTTTAATTAAGTGCGCACCTTTACTATACACATTTAATTTGTCTATTTCCACAATGGGTATGTTTGCAGGAACTACTGTAACATCTCTTTGATGAATGGATTCAATTGTTGATAGCATGTTGTTGATTTTTTTAGTGATAATTATTTTTTGGGTTTAAGCATTCTTGCTGATACACTTAGTACAAGTACAATTAATGTTAAGATTACCGCTGCCGCATAAGCACGGTTCTGCACTTCTTCAATTGGTGAACTTAGCTGGAAGAAAATTGCCAGTGGCAATGTTGCTGTTGGCTGGCTGAAACTGTGCGGCACATAATCAGTATAACCTGCTGTGAATAACACCGCCGCTGCATCACCAATCCCCCTGCCGAAAGCAAGCAAAATAGCTGTTGCAAATCCTGGCAATGCTTCTTTAAAAAATATTTTATATGCGGTTTCTGTTTTGGTTGAGCCAAGTGCATAAGAAGCTTCCTGCAACCCAATAGGAATGGTTTTTAGCACTTCATCCATTGCGCGAATCATGATGGGTGTTATCATTGCTGCAACCGTTACAACGCCTGCGCCAAGAGAATTCTTGTATCCTAAATACATCATTAAAGTAAATCCAAATGCGCCGTAAACAATAGATGGAACGCCCCATAGAACATCAAGAAAAAAACGAATACCCATTAATATGCGCTGGTATTTCATTAAGTAAATATTCATAAATAATGCAACAGGCAAACTAATTACAAAAGCAAGCACCGTTGCAGAAACAGCTAAGTAAAACGAGCCGGCAATAGCATTTAAAATACCGCCTTCTTTACCAAAATAAAAACCTCCTTTTGGTTCCTGACTTACTATCTGCCATGAAAGCGATGGAACACCTTTTTGTGCAATCGTCCATATAATTTGAACAAGTGCAAACACAATAATTGCGGTGAACAAGAAACACAATCCGCGAAAAAATTTTTCTTCATATTTTCTTCTGAAAGTCATATAAGTTCAGATTTATAAATGATGTAACGAAAAATTATATTGATGATAATGATGATTACAAACAGTAACAATGCACCAAACATTAATGCAGCATCATACGATGGAATGCTCATCATTTCACCATAATTATTGGCAATTAAACCGGGCAGTGTATATGCTGAATCAAAAACAGACTGAGGTATTTGCACAACGTTGCCAATTACCATTAATACAGCAATTGTTTCGCCCAATGCTTTTGAAAAACCTAAACCAAATGCTGACAGAATTCCTGAAGAACCTTTACGTAAAAAAATATGTTTAATGGTTTCCCATTTTGTTGCACCTAACGAAAGCGAAGCTTCTCCAAGTTCAACAGGCATTTGACTGAACACTTCCAGCAGCATATTTAATATGTATGGAATCGTCATTACAGCCAATACAATTGCGCCAGCCAGTAAACTATATCCTAATGAATCTGCTTTAAACAACGGCGCAATTTTATCAGACACTAATGGAACTATTACCAATAAACCCCACGCACCATATACAACAGAAGGAATGCCTGCGAGAATATCAATCACCGGCCGCATAAATTTTAAGAACCATTTTGGTGCAAACTGTGTAAGATAGATGCTTGATAAAAGACATAATGGTATTGATATAATTAACGCCAATACTGTAACCGAAACAGAGCTTACAATAAAAGGCCAAAAACCAAATTGGTTATCTGACGGGTACCAGTCAGAAGAAAATAAAAGCTCCGTTAATTTATGTGAACTTAAAAGCGGAGTTGATTTAAACACAAGCCCGGCTCCAATTGCCAGCGGCAAAAGCAAGCAAAATGTAAGGCACGCAAGCATCCATTTTGATGAAATGCTGTCGGTTAATTTTCGTGAAAGAATCATTGTTATTGGCTTTTGTTTGATTGATGGTTAAATAAGTTTTCATGAAATTAATTTCATGAAAACTTATTTTTTGCAGCGGAAAATTTTCACTGCCAAAAACTATTTTCCGAGTTTCTTTTTTTGATCTGATAAAAGATTGTTTGGAAATGGAACATAGCCGGCAACGCCCACAAAGCTTTGGCCTGTTGTTAAAACCCAATTAAAGAAATTGATAACTTCTTTGTTCTGAGGTTTGCCTTTGGTAAGAAAATATAAATTTCTTGCAGGCGGTGAAGGATAGTTTCCATCATTAACCGCTTTTAAAAACATGTGCAGGTTGCCATAAAAATTTTCATTAGCATCA
>JBDUEO010000289.1:0-4775 GCA_040002335.1 Parafilimonas sp.
TTAAAAGGCGGCGGAATTTTTGGTGATAACGATTCTCTTCAACCAACGCAACGTTTCTGGAATTTAAAACAACTTGCATCCATTCCTGCAAATGTTGCCGCAATTTCAGTTAAGGTTGATGGCCCAAATATTACCTGCGCCGCACAAGCTGATGAAAGTAAAAATATTTGCGTTGTACATCTTGTAAATAATGGTGCATCAAGAATGATTACGATAAAAGGTTTGCCTTCACACGTAAAAAAATTATCTATTTATATAACAAGCAAAACAAAAAATATGCAGGAAGAAAAACCTGTTGCTGTTATAAATGGGCAAGCAAAATTTTTAATGGATGCAGTAAGTTATACAACAGCAATAAGCGAATAATTTTATAGTAATCTTGGGCGGCTGGATTCCCCGATCTTTAATTCAACAGGCAATACTAATTTTTCATATTCGGTCACGGGCCTTTTTGATTCTATTGTTTTAATCAGCAGTTGTGCCGCTAATTTCCCCATCCGTTGTGCGGGTTGTTTTACAACGGTTAATGACGGGCATAACAAGTCAGTAATATCAAGATTGCTGAAGCCTGTTAAACCAACTTCATCAGGCACTTTTATTTTATGTTTTTTAAAATAGCGCAGGCACGCAATAGTAAGTTTATCTGTAGAACCAAAAATTGCGTCGGGCTTATTATCATTATTAAATAATTCCTGTAAAAGATATTCTACTTCATTATCAAACATACCATCGTGCTGGCAATATTTTATTAATGATTCATCAACAGCAATTCCGTATTTAGACAGCGCTTTTTTATATCCTTCAAAACGTTTTGATGTTATATATAAATTTGGCGGATTAGCAAGAAACGCAATTCTTCTGTAATTGTTTTTTAACATGTGCATAGTTATCTCATACGCGCCCTCTTCATTATCAATTGTAACGGTGTGGCCTTCCAGGCTTTCAACAATCCTGTCAAAAAATACAATAGGAAATCCTCTTTGCTGCAAATCAGTAAAGTGCGAAAAATTATTGGTTTCTGCACAAACGGAAGCAAGGCAACCATCAATAGATCTTGAAGCTAAAAAACACGCATTATCCATCTCATTTTCATAGCTCTCAAAACTTTGGGTTATAATAACATTATAGCCGTAATAATTGGCTGCACATTCTATTCCATTTATAACTTCTGAAAAAAAATTGTTTGAAATTTCAGGAACAATAACTCCGATAGACCTGCTTTTTTTTGCTTTTAAACTTAAAGCAATCGGGTTAGGTTTATAATTTACATTCTTCGCATAATCAACCACCAATTGCTTGGTTGTTTCGCTTATTTCATAACTATCCCGCAAAGCCCTGCTTACTGTTGAAGTTGAAATACCAAGCGCTTTTGCGATGTCTTTTAATGTAGCTGCTTCAAATCTCATATGTTTCTATTTCGGATGGCAATCGTAAATGCTAACGTAAAATATTACATTTTTAAAAACAATTTACATAATGTAAAAAGAGTACATGCATTGGTTAAAAATCAATCATTCAATTTAAAAAAAGCTTCTTGCCTATTTTGGCAACGATTGCATAAATAATCTTTACCCCAAATACAAGCTTCCAGCATTATAATCAGTAGCATTGTAACTACACATGTACGCAATAATTTTTATGGCTGATGCTGTTAACTAAAGACAATCTGGATAAAATAAGTGCTGCTGCTGAAAATATAAGTATTCCCGCAACGGCTGAATTTGCTTTGTCTGAAAAAGTTTTGCAGTTTGGAACCGGCATTTTATTACGTGGCCTGCCCGACTATTTTATTTGCAGAGCCAACCGCCGCCATATTTTTAATGGACGGATTATTTTGGTGAAATCAACTAACAGCGGAGACGCAACTTTATTTGCGAAACAGGATAATTTATTTGTGCATGTTTTTAAAGATGTTCAGCAAACTAATCATCAGGAAAAATTCTTTATAAATACTGCAATAAGCAAAGTGTTGATTGCAAAAAATGAATGGCAAAAAATTCTTGATTGCGCGGCGCAAACTGAATTAAAAATTATTATTTCAAATACAACCGAAGCAGGAATTATTTTGGATGAGAAAGATAGCATTCATTTTAATCCGCCAAAAAGTTTCCCCGGAAAGCTGCTTTCATTTTTATATCAGCGATATAAAATTTTTAATGGAAGTATAGAAAGCGGAATGGTAATTATTCCAACTGAACTGGTTGTTGATAATGCAGATAAACTTAAAACTGTTTTAATTGCATTGGCAAAAATTAATCAACTTGAAAATAATTTTATTGATTGGATGATTGCCGCAAATGATTTTTGCAACTCGCTTGTTGACAGAATTGTTGTGCCCGATCAGCAACATAAAGAAGTAAAATTTTGCAGGGATGAATTGTCTGTTATAAGCGAATGTTATGGTTTGTGGGCAATTGAAACTTCATCACAAAAAACAAAAAACCTACTCTCCTTTTCATTAAATAATGATGAAATATTTATTTCAGCAGATATAAAAAAATTCAGGAAACTAAAGCTATCGTTATTAAATGCAACGCATAGTTTTTGCTGCGGGCTTGCTCTGTTGTACCACTTTAAATTTGTGAACGATGTAATGCAAGACACAGTTTTTAAAGAATTTGTACAACAACTTTTACTTAAAGAAATTTTACCTTGTGTTATTGATGCGGAAATTTCAGCAACCGAAGCTGAAGCATTTGCCAGAACTGTTTTACAACGTTTTTCAAATCCGTATATTTATCATGAATGGTCGGCAATTGCCAATCACTATAAAGAGAAAATAAATGAGCGTTGCTTGCCGCTGATAATAAAGCACTATAAAATTTCTGGTGAAATTCCACATAAGATGGCTTTAGGTTTTGCAGGGTTTTTGCTCTATACAAAAAATAGCGTTGACAATATATTTTCTGACAAAAATTTTTATAATGAAGATTTGAAAGCTTTGCCTGGTTTTGCTGAAACAGTAAATGATTATATCAAAAAAATTAATCAGGGTAATGATCTTTCTGCGTTAATTTAATCAACAATACATCAGCCAAAAAAATCAATAAAATAAACTGTATGAAAAAATTTATCACCTTCTTGATTTCAGTTTTTGTTGTAGCAGGTTTATCTGCGCAATCATTTCAACCTGTAAATAAAAATGCTTCTCCGGAAGCAAAAAAATTATTGAACTATTTATACAGCATTAATGGCAAACAAATTTTAAGTGGTGAACATGGTGATGAACGTTGGTTAGATACTGTGAAAAATATCACTGGAAAATATCCTGCAGTTTGGGGCAATGATTTTATTTGGCATGGGACAAATGATCCTGGTGAAGATGTTGTAAACGATGCAATCGAAAAATATAAAGAAGGTTATATTATTACATTGATGTGGCACCAGGGCAGACCAATTGATAATCCGCCGTTTGGATGGAAAGAAAGTGTACAGGCGAAACTTACAGATGATCAATGGAAAGAACTTACGACTGAAGGAACAGATTTGAATAAAAGATGGCTTGCCCAAATTGATGTTGTTGCCGGTTATTTAAAACAATTAGATAGTGCGCATATTCCAATTCTTTGGCGACCTTATCATGAAATGAATGGCGTTTGGTTTTGGTGGGGTGATAAAAAAGGCAAAGATGGAATTCAGAAACTTTGGAAGATGATGTATGATCGTTACACCAATCATTTTCATTTATATAATTTGATTTGGGTTTGGGGCGCAAATGGTCCGCGTGATATTCCCGGCGATGAAGCGTATGCGTACAAAGATTTTTATCCTGGCAATGATTATGTTGATGTGTTAGGCGCTGATATATATCACATGGATTATGAACAAAAAGATTATAACGAATTGCTTGATGTTGCAAAAGGAAAATTGATTGCATTAACAGAAGTTGGTGAATTGCCATCAACAACAATTCTTAAATCACAACCAAAATGGAGTTGGTTCTTGGTTTGGAATAATTTTATAAATGAACCTGCAAACAGCAAACAAAAAGTAAATGAAATTTATAGTTTGCCGCAGGTATTAACGCATGATGAAGTGAAGATGCAGCAATAATGTAATAAACCACTAAGTCACAAAGGCAGGAAGTATCACGAAGAATAATCTTTGTGCTTTTGTGTCTTCGTGGTTCAAAAAAAATAAAGATGAAAAGACTACTATTGAGTTTGCTAACATTATCAGCCATTCATTTAAATGCGCAACAACAACAAATGCATTTGAATGATAAAGAGTATTTGCAGTACCAGGGCGTTGATGTTATGCTTGCTTGGGATTTTTATCCTGAAGGTCACCAGGGCGGCGTTGGCGTTATACAAAACGGAGAGCGTGTTGCAACAAATGGTGATATACGTTTAAATCCAACACCAGGTCAATGGCAACCCATACCAAAAGTTGGTACACGCATCGTTGATAAAACAACAGGTGCAATCAGTGTGCACATGGAATATCCAAACGAAGCAATTGATCGTAAAGGTTTCAATCCTGTTATTTATCCTGATTTAAAATTTGGTTATACTATTCATGTTGTGCCTGCAGGAAAATCATTCAAAATTATTGTTGATCTTGATAGCACATTGCCTGATGACTGGATTGGAAAAGTAGGTTTCAATTTTGAATTATTGCCTTCTATTTTATTTGGCAAGAGTTATTATATGGATAAACAGTTTGGCATTTTTCCTCGTCAGTCAAACGAACAAAATTATGTAGATGATGAAGGCGAAACACAAGTAACGCCAATGGCAACCGGAAATAAATTAACCGTTGCACCGGAAAGTGAT
>JBDUEO010000290.1:0-4775 GCA_040002335.1 Parafilimonas sp.
CACGATTGGTGATTTGGGTAGCAATTTTTAGCTGCCTCATATGTATTTATCCTTTATTATTAATACTAGTTATACGCAAAAATGATGCTTACAATTAGTTAAAGTTCCTAAAATTAAAAAGCGGGATGCAAAATTACAAATTTTAAACGGCTTTTCCCAAGGTAATTGTAAAATAGTCTGAGATTACTGTGCATAAAGCTCATGCGTAAAGCAAATAAAAACAAAAATTAATATAAAACATAACTTTTAAGCCGCCACTTTGCTTTATTCTGTTTACAAAAATGATATCCATTTAATAAAAACAACAATACAGTAAAATTGTTTATATATAATTGAATTGTACGTTTTAGTTTTTCATTATCACAAAAAAGTTTGTTTTGCATTTTTGTTTTCAGATTTTTGATGATGCGTTTAATTTTTTTTATACTCGGTTGCTTGTTGGTTATAACTGCCTGCAATAAGCCCCAATCATTTGAATATCGGGGCATGCAGAATTTAAAAATTGACAGTGTTGGTTTAGTGAATAGTAAAATAAGTTTAGAGCTTGTTTATTTTAATCCAAATAATTTTGGTGTTGATTTAAGAAATGTAAGCTGCGATATATTTATCAACCATAACTACCTCGGAAAATATGTGTTGGATACGCTAATGCATATTGCAAAACGCAGTGAGTTTGCTATACCTTCTTCCATGCAGGTTGATATGAAAAATGTTTATAAAAATGCTTTGGGAACTTTATTATCAAAGCAAGTGTTGGTTGAAATAAAAGGTTCTACAAGAGTTGGTAAAAGTGGAATTTTTATTACAGTTCCGTTTGATTATTCCGCCATGGAAACATTTAGTATGTTTTAAGAAAGCAACTTTATAGTGTTAACACCAAAGGTTTAAAACATTATTCTTTTATAAACTTAACAAACTTTTGCTGTTTCCCATCTGTTATCTTTAAAATATATATATCCGGTGTAAGCGAAGATATATTAATCGAGTTGTGTTGTGTATTGTTTATGGTTGTGAATTTCTGTTCATAAAAAATATTACCCTGCACATTTGTTATAGTTATAGTTATATTTATTTGTGCTGATTGAACATTTTTTACTTGCCAATTCAACATAGTTTTTACAGGGTTAGGTGATACGAAAACAGATAAATTATTTCCATTTACATCATCAGTATTTGTTTTAGAAACTACGCTACCAGCCTGATCACTGCAAAAACGTGTATTGAAAAATGGTTTATCAGAAGATTTAAAACCTCCCGGTGTAATTTTTACCTGGGAAGTTATGCGTGTAGCAGCGCCGGTTATTGGCGCAGAGGGTATCTGCACATTTTGGGTAACATAAATTTTAGAGGTAACACCATTGCATGTATTTCCGTTACCATCAACCTTAATTATAAAAGCACTGTCTGTGTGGGAAAGAAATTTTTTAGAAACAGAGGCGTATCCACCATCAGGTGTTTTAGCTAAACCTGTAAAATTTAATTTAGTATAATGTTTAGGTTTTTTAAACCAGTTTAAACTGCCGTCATTATTAATATTGGCGAAAAAATTTTCACCCAGGAATGTGTATGTATTGTTTGTACCAGCAGCTACATTGGATATATGAGTCGCATCCGCATTTACGATTTGTTTCGCCCAAACAATATTTCCTTTGTCATTAGCTTTTAAATACAGTGTTATACCAGGAACGCCGCCAGCAAAAATATAATTATCAGCATCAGCTTTTATAACGCTGCTTAAGCTGGCGCCGGTGCTGTAAAACCTGGATCCACCATAATTGCCTGTGCTTGAAAATTTTGCTATAAAGCCTGCAGTTTTGGAGGTGATAGATGAATCAAAATATTCCCAAGAGCCGGTAACAAGATAATTGCCATTATTATCAATTGTCACATCTTCAATGGAGCCATCGCTGTACTTTTTGTTACCGCCAATGCCGCTAAATGTTTGTGCCCATTGAAGGCTGCCATCTGCATCATTCAGCTTCATTAAAAAGGCAGGAGAACGTGAAGTATTTGATGAGCTGCCACTTATTAATACACTGCCATCACCGCCTGGGTTTAAATAATAGCCAGCAAAGCTTAAGCTATCGTCGCTGATAATTTCACTCCATAGCAAATTACCCAGCTTATTAACTTTTAAAACACCAACTATTTGATCATAGGTTTGGCAGGATATTACAAAGCCGCTGTCTTTTGTTTGCACAGCATCAATCACGGAAAAATTATAATTGTTATTAATAAAATATTTACTCCATTTGGTAATACCTGAAGCATCAAGCAGCGCTACTACTATCGCATTGCCGGTACTGCCTAGTTCCCCGGTAATAAGATATTCATTACCATTTGCCGTAATAATATTTGCATTATTAATAAGTGAAGTAGCAGTATACAATTTTCTTTGAAAAGTGGTTTGAGCATTTAAGCCGGTTACAATAAGCATTAATGCGATAAGCGAGAGGAAATTTTTTTTCATGGTACATAGTTTAAAAGGTAAAAATTCAGACAATGTTTTAAGAGAATCGCTGTATTAAAGAAGAAAATATAACTGCCTTAGATGATTGTTATAATAAATACGTGAATTTATATTTTTGGCCAAATACTTTTGTGTAAGAATTTTTTTTTATTTTTTAATTGCTGCAACTGCCAATAAAATCCAGCCGGTTATAAAAAACAAACCGCCAAACGGCGTAACAGCGCCAAGCCAGTTCATTTGCTGGTTACCCACCATTTTAAAATAAGAAAGTAAATACAGCGAGCCGCAAAAAATAATAATGCCGGCAATAAAACATCTGCCGCTCCAGTTAATAAAATTGCCGGGAATAAATTGCGAAACAATAGCAACTGCCAATAAAGCAAACACATGATAGAACTGGTATTTTACCGCGGTTTCAAAAATATCAAATGCTTCAGGGTTCATTCTTGTTTTTAAACCATGAGCACCAAATGCGCCAAGCATAACAGATATGGCACCCAAAACTGCTGCAGTAATTAAATAAGTTTTATTCATACGATGCGATGATTTTTAGAAAATCAGTTTCTGTAAAATTACCGGTTAAACAATAAGCTGCTTGTGAATAAAAGGCTTTTCTTTTCTCCCGCATTTCAGTAAGAAAATCTTTTAAATTTTCATCTTTTACAGAAGCAATCAAAGGCCGGTGTGCTTTTTCTTTTCTTAATCTATCAGCAATTATTTCAGTGGAGTCATCAATCCAAATGGTGATGCCATTTTTATTCATCCAATCTATATTATCATGAAAACAGGCAGCGCCGCCGCCTGTTGCGAGAACGAAATTATTTTTATGTGCAAAGCTTTTTAATACTATATTTTCTGCCAGCCTGAAATAGTCCTCACCTTGTTCTGTAAAAATTGCTGTAACAGTTTTGCTTTCAATTTTTTCAATTTCTGTATCAAGATCGAATGCGGGAATATTTAAAATAGTACTTAACTTTTTCGCCCAAAAACTTTTGCCGCTGCCCATTAAACCAATAAGAAAGATTTTCACAGCAGCAATTTAGCGATTGCTTTTTGTATAGATATAAAACCTTAACCGAGAATAAGATTATAGTAAAGATGGTTGATGCATGAATTTAAAACGCATTGTTTACTGCGGAAGGCGATGTTTGACTAAAACTTGTTGGTGAAGAACACCAACAAGGGCGAAAATACCACTGTTGGCTGCTGCCCTTTTTTTTATTAATTTTCTAAATATTCAATAGCAATAATATCATCAAAACTACGAACACTTTTATGCTGTGTATGTGCTAAACAATCTTTCGTAGTTTCTATTACAATAGTTGTATTGTCTTTCCAAAATGCACTTATATCACAAATACCATTGATACTATAAACAGCACCACTTGATGTAGGAAACATAATAGTCACATATGTTGAAGCATTCTTACCATCGCTCCATTGAGTAACATGCAACCTGCGTTTACCATCAGGTGAAATAGCTTCCTGTTCCTTCAGATGCTTTGGTTTTGGACCTGTTGAAAACCTAACTGTTACTATTTCCTTGCCGTCCTTTTTTTCTCTACTCAAAACTTCTGAATACCCAGCTTTTTGTTTTTGTAAAAATTGATTTGATTTGGAGTACTCAATAACCAAATTTTTTAATTTTTCTATTGTTGCTATCTCTTTAAATGTTTGCTTATAAAACTCAAGCATAGAACTGATGTCTCTTAATTCTTCTTCATTTTTAATTTCTTTTTGTTCAAGTATATTATTAACACGCTTATGTAAGTCTTTAAAAATGTCAATGTCATAGTCAGTCATTTTCTTGATGTAACCCGCGAAATTTAAGTCAGCTCTGCTCTGTAATCCTTTAGTTAAACTTAAAAACTTTTGTTGCAGTCTGTCAAGTCTGCGCTGTTTATAATATTTCTCTATTAATATTTTTTGCTGCTGATAATAATCAGAAACTGGGTCAAGCTCATCGCAAACAAAGCTGCCGCCTAAGCGCTCAATTAAATATTCTATAGTTGCTAAAACAATATCTCGGTATTGTTTTAATTCTTGTTGTTTTTGTGGTGATGTCAATTTTTGTGGTTTGAATTAAACGCTGTGGAATCCGGTTGCAGCCAACGCGTAAATTAATGATATAAGATGCTATTTCAAAAAAAATATCAATATTAAAAATCAATGTTTTTGTGTTCGCTATTTTCAATTGTTATTAGTACAATCCGTTTTTTGTTTAATCGCATTTCTGTTGCCTGCCACACTAACTGAAAACCCTATACTAAAAATTTAGTATGCCATCCCCACAACTGAAAACCTT
>JBDUEO010000291.1:0-4769 GCA_040002335.1 Parafilimonas sp.
AATATACTTATTGAATCTGCAGGTTATTGGTACAGGAAGTAAACGCTTTTGCTTACTGTTATATTTTTTTAAAATCATCATACAGAATTCAGGAAGTTTAACCAGGCTTTCATAGCCTGTTTTTTGTGCGGCAATATTCAAATAGCTATTGCCATCCCTGAAAATTAAATGCTGAGGTTTTAGTCTTTTCAGATCACCTATCCTTAAACCAGTTAAACAACCAACAATAAAAATGTCTTTTGCTTTTTGCAGATGAGTTTTAAGTTTTTGATGCAGGCGTTAAATTTTCTTTAGTAACAACAATATAATTTGTTGACAAAAAACATACCTTAGATTCATCAATAACATTGAGAAAAAATTCTGACCAAAACATTCTCACTAATCGGCTCATTTATTTATTAATTTTGAGCCGAATAATTTATTAATCGGCTCATGCAATACAATTGGCAACAACCGGATTGGCCGGATTTTAAATATGACATAACGAATGTATTAAACCTGCTTATTTTATTTGCTGAAGAAACAGGTCATATAACTGGTATTTTGAAAACACTTCCCGACAATATACAGCAGGAAACTGCTATTGATATTATGATTGCTGAAGCAATGAAAACATCTGAAATTGAAGGTGAGTATTTAAGCCGCAAAGATGTTACATCTTCCATTCGTAATAAGTTAGGCTTAAATAAAAAACCGGACGCCGTAAAAGACAAAATGGCGAAGGGCGCAGGCGAGCTAATGGTTGATGTACGCGAAACTTTTGCTGAACCATTAACCAAAGAAAAATTATTTGACTGGCATAAGATTTTATTTAGCAATAGTAAAACATTCAATACAGGCGCATGGAGAAAACATAAACAACCCATGCAGGTGATATCGGGTATTATTGGAAAAGAAAAAATTCATTTTGAAGCCCCTCCTTCATCTCATATCCCTAAGGAGATGAAGCAGTTTATCACATGGTTTAATAATACTTCTCCAAAAGGTGCAACCCCTATTAGGAACGCACCTATACGGGCAGCGATTGCGCATTTATATTTTGAATCTATTCATCCTTTTGAAGACGGTAACGGCAGAATAGGCCGTGCTATCGCAGAAAAAGCATTAACACAAACGGTTGGCAAACCTTTATTACTTAGCTTGTCCAGAACAATTGAAACGGATAAAAATCTTTATTACAAAGCTCTTAAATCAGCACAAAAGAGTAACGAGGTTACCAAATGGATACAATATTTTTTACAACTTTGTCTTGACGCACAAAAACAAACTTATGAATGGATAAATTTTATTTTAAAAAAGGCTCAGTTCTTCAAGCAGTTTCAGGTTTTGCTGAATGACCGCCAATTGAAAGTAATTAGTAAAATGTTGGATGCAGGCCCAAAAGATTTTCAAGGTGGTATGAATGCAAGAAAATATACTTCAATTACAAAGACTTCCAAAGCTACAGCCACGAGGGATCTGCAATCTCTTTCCGAACATAATATTTTGATTGCTAAAGGCGGCGGAAGAAGTACGTATTATGTTTTGAATATTTAGATTCATTTACAATTTATGATAAGCAAAAATTTCATCTGTTCAAAATCCTGGAAAAATATTGTTCAAGCGTTTCTCCCGGTTTGATAGGAATAAATTCAAGCCTGCTTGAAACCTTATTCAACAAGGTTGAATATTCTTCAAATTTTTTTATGATTTAGTGGGAATTCGGTTTCATATATATGATATTTCCAGATGGCATTGCATAATAATAAGGTGCTTATCTTATATTACTGCAAGAAAAGCAACAACTATAAGGAAAGTGAAATCTTATTTTCGAAATACAAATTTAAAAATAACAGGTTTAGAGTTGGATACGCTTTACAAAAAGATATTCAAACACTAAAACAATTCATAGAAAACAAATTGGGATAACTTGATATTTTAGTAAATAACTTCGGCATTAACCTACGAAACTTGAAATTTCCCAAAGATGAATACAATAAAATTCTCACTACCAATATCACGGCTCCTTCCCTGCTAACAAAACATTACAAGCCTTTTGTTTAGTACTGACAATCCGCAATCAACAATGTTGTTTCTGTTACAAATTGATGATTTTTGTGTAATGCACTTTTAAATGCGATTTTAATTGCTTGTAAATTGTTTCAATATAAAATTTGATACTTTTATTTATTTAACGAAACGCCCAAACAATGAGAGCTCAGTTTCATAAACTTCCTTTATCAACAGAAAATTCGTTTTTATTTATGTGCTGGGAGTGTGATTATTTTGATAAGCCCTGGCATTTTCATAAAGAGTATGAGCTGGTTTTAATTGACAGAACAGAAGGCACAAGATTTATAGGTGATAATGTTAGTCATTTTAAAGATAGCAATCTTGCTTTGATTGGTCCGAACACGCCACACTTATACAGGAATAATGAAGCTTATTATAAAAATAATGGCTTGGTGGCGAAGTCAATTTTTATTCACTTTACACATGAATTTTTAGGCACACATTTTTTTGATTTGCCAGAAATGAAATTAGTAAAACGCTTATTAGATAAATCTTCTCTCGGGCTCGAAATTCTTGGTAGTGCAAATAAATATGTTAAGCAGAAGCTTATAATTATGAAAAGTGAATCAGCCGCCAGCCGTCTTTTGAGCTTGCTTGATATTTTAATATTTCTATCTGAAACAAACGATTTAAAATATATTTTATCGAGCGGTTTTACAGCAAATAATACTAATGATACGGATAGAATTAATGTTGTTCTTCAGTATGTGATGGAGCACTATACCAACGATATTTATATTGAAGAAATTGCTTCCAAACTTAATATGAGCGTGCCATCCTTTTCAAGATATTTTAAACATCATACACGAAAAACGTTTTCGCAGTATGTAACCGAAATACGTATTAGTCACGCTTGCCGTCTTTTAATGGAAAATAATTACACCATATCTGAAATATGCTATTTAAGCGGCTTTGAGAATCTATCTAATTACCATCGTCATTTTAAAAAATTGCTGGATACTATTCCTAAACATTATAGAAACAGGTTTATAAATAATTCAGGCAACCATCTGCTTCAACCCACCAGCATATAAATAATATTAAATTTTTACAACAACTTATTGTGTAAATAGGTTTCAGGCATAATTTATCCGTATTCGTTTGGGATAAATCCATTTATGTTAAAAAAGTATCTTTATTAAAAGGATTATAGACTTTTTATAAAAAAGTGATAGAGTAGTTTTATTCATCTGAAACTTGCTTTTAAAATTACGAAAACTTGATTATGAAAACGAAGATCCATTTTAAAATCACCAGGCTTTTGCTGTTTGTTATTTTTAGCTGTAGTACGCTGTTTTTATTTGCACAAAGTGTAAAAGAGATCAATGGAACGGTCAAATCAGATTCAGGGCATATTGCCGGTGCATCTGTTACCGTAAAAAATAACCCTTCTTTAGGAGCTGTTACTAACGAAAATGGAAACTTCAGCATTAAAGCTCCGGACAATAGTACGCTGGTTTTTACATCTGTCGGATATAAAACAATCGAAATTGCGGTTAATGGAAAATCATCTGTTAATATAACCATGGAAGCAACTAATGGTAATTTATCTGATGTAGTTGTAGTGGGTTATGGCACACAAAAAAGAGCTACTTTAAGCGGTGCCGTGAGTGTTTTAAAAGGTGATGAAATTGCAAAGTCGCCAACTGCTGAAGTATCCAATTCATTTGCAGGAAGAGTGCCCGGTGTAATTGCCACAAATAACAGCGGACAACCGGGTAATGACGGATCAAAAATTTACATTCGTGGTATCAGCACATATTCAAATGCTAACTCTCCATTAATAGTAATTGATGGCGTTGCTAACAGACCCGGTGGTTTTAGCCAGCTTGATCCCAACGACATTGCAAGTATTTCTGTATTAAAAGATGCTTCTGCGGCAATATATGGTGCACAAGCCGCCAATGGGGTAATATTGATTACCACAAAAAGAGGTAAAACCGGCAAGCCTTCTTTTACTTTTAATTATAACCAGGGTTTCAATACCTGGGCTAAAACCGAAACTTATTTAAACGCGTCTCAGTATGCGGAAATGATAAATGATATTTCAGTGTTTGGTGGCGGTAATCCAATTTACTCGCAGGACGATATTACCAAATATCAAACCGGCTCCGATCCTATCGGCTATCCTAATACAAACTGGTTATCACTCGCAACAAAAAAGGTTGCTTTGCAGGATAGATCAAGTATCACGCTCTCTGGTGGAACCGACAAAATAAAATATTATACATCCGTGGGTATGCTTCACCAGGATGGCCAGTTTAC
Organism: Parafilimonas sp.; assembly: GCA_040002335.1. GTDB lineage: Bacteria > Bacteroidota > Bacteroidia > Chitinophagales > Chitinophagaceae > Parafilimonas. Next base: position 4,318 of record JBDUEO010000291.1, read on the forward strand.
CGATGGCGTTTGGAAGTATAAGCAATATAATTTCAGCGGTAATATAGATGCACAGGTAAACCGTTTATTAAAATTATCTTTTGGCAGCCAGTTGAGATGGCAAGATCAGGAAGGCTCTCCGTTAGGTATATCCAATACTTTTTCCAGCCTGGTGGGTGCCTTACCAAATACACTCGCTAAAAATCCCAATGGCAGTTATGCAACCGGCGGCCTTAGTAACGGCGGCGAATTAAATCCACTCTTGAATTCTTCGGATAATGCTGGCCTTGCCACACTTAAAAAAATGTTTTCGCTAAATACGGCAAGCTTCAGGCTTGATTTACCTTTTGTAGATGGATTATATGTGGATGGATTTTTATCAGTTGATTTTGGTAATACAGATAGCACAAACTGGAATAAATCTTACCAGGTATATTCTTATGACCAGGCAGCAAATACTTACACTCCTTTTA
>JBDUEO010000292.1:0-4755 GCA_040002335.1 Parafilimonas sp.
ACTTAATTAGCTTTTCCTTCTCAATATTTAATTTTTATTTCGTTGCATATTTAATGAAATGAAATTTATACTATCTATAATTATTGCCTCATTTTCTTTTACATCCTGCCATGTATCTTCCACTGCAAAAGAAAAACCTGTTGTAAAAAACAATGAAATTAAAAAGACAGGAATTGATTTTATTGAAGATGATTGGGCGCAGGCATTAAAAGCAGCAAAAGACCAAAATAAGCTCGTTTTTGTTGATATTTACGCCACTTGGTGCGGCCCTTGCAAAATGTTGAAACAATACACATTTTCAGATTCTTTGGTAAGTGATTTTTTTAATAAGAATTTTATAAATGTTTCTATTGATGGCGAAAAAGGTGTGGGCCCAATGCTCGCGCAACAATATTCAATTCAAGGTTATCCTTCGTTAATTGTGGCTGACTCAACCGGCAAACCTGTTTTAGTAACTGCAGGTTATATGCCCGCTACAGTTTTAATGCAATTTGGCAATGAAGCATTAAAGAAAGGCGGCCACGCTAAAATGTAATATTAATTTTTTTTGATGATAATTTAAATGCATTTATAAAGATGCTATAAACCTGCTGAAAGCATAGGCAGGCAAGTGATGTGACGCAACCGTGATGCCACGAAGTAATAAGCTGGTAATGCCAAAATACTTATTAAAAGGGTTACTGTGCATAAATTATATAATCAGTAAAACAAAAAATTTCCACTCATCATTTTCATCCAAACATTTTTTTATACTACTGCTTTAACGCGTAATTTAACCGCTTGCAAAATCACAATAAAATACCACTGTTTAAAAGCTGGCGTGCCTGGTATATTTTATTAATTGCAGTGCTAATTATCCTTATTATTCTGTTCACCTGGTTCACACATTATTTTTCATGAGTACGGTTGATTGGATAGTATTGATTTCAACGCTGCTGATTATTGTGGTGTATGGATTATATAAAAGCCGTACCAGCCGCAATATTGAAGGTTATTTTTTGGATAACAGAAGCATGCCGTGGTGGCTCGTATTGCTTAGTATTATGGGTACGCAGGCAAGCGCTATTACTTTTCTTTCTGCGCCCGGCCAGGCGTTTACTGATGGAATGCGTTTTGTGCAATATTATTTTGGGCTGCCTTTGGCAATGGTTGTTTTATGTATAACATTTGTTCCGGTTTTTTCCAAACTAAAAGTATTTACACCTTACGAATTTTTAGAGCAAAGATTTGACATAAAAACAAGAACATTTACCGCGGCTTTGTTTTTATTATCAAGAGGGTTTTCTACAGGCATTAGTGTGTATGCGCCTTCCATTATTTTATCTTCTTTATTTGGGTGGAATATTTTTTATACCAACATTTTAATGGGCGGCATTCTTATTTTTTATACCGTAAGTGGTGGCGCAAAAGCAGTTGCTTACACGCAGCAGTTGCAATTAATTATCATTATAATTTCCATGTGTATTGCAGGTTATTACATTGTTCATTTGCTGCCACAAAATATAAGTTTAACGGATGCATTAAAAATAAGCGGCGCTTCAGGCAAACTAAACGTTATTACAACAGGTTTTGATAAAAATGGTTTTGTTTGGAAAGACAAATACAATATTGTAAGTGGCGTTATTGGCGGGTTTTTTTTAGCGCTAAGTTACTTTGGCACAGATCACAGTCAGGTTGGAAGATACCTTACTGCAAAAAACAGCACGCAAAGCAAATTAGGTTTATTAATAAATGGCCTTGTAAAAGTGCCGATGCAATTTTTAATTCTGTTACTTGGCGCTTTGCTTTTTGTGTATTATCAGTTTCAACCTTCGCCGGTTTTTTTTAATAAGTCTGCTGAAGAAAAAGTATATGCTTCAGCTTATAATGATTCATTAAAAAATATCAGTAACGAATTTGATTATGTAAATGCCGAACAAAAAACTACAGCAATTAATTATATAGATGCATTGCACGCAAACAACACGGCTTCAACAGAAAAATTAAAAGAGCAAATAGGAGAATTGAATGGGAAGGCAACTGATCTTCGTAATCAATATAAAACTGTTTTGCAAAAAGCAGATCCTTCAGCAGATACAAACGATACCAATTATATTTTTCTTCGTTTTGTGGTAGATAATTTGCCAAAAGGTTTGGTGGGTTTATTAATTGCCATTATTTTTCTTGCTTCATGGAGTTCTATAGCCGGTGCATTAAACTCTTTGGCAAGTTGTACGGTAATTGATTTTTATCTACGCTTTAAAAAAGATAAGCAACATGAATTGCATGAAGAAAAGCATTATAAAATATCAAAATGGACGACGTTTGGCTGGGGCGTTTTTTGTATTGTTATTGCCGAATTTGCCAACAGAATGGGCAGCTTAATTGAAGCGGTAAATATATTGGGTTCTTTATTTTATGGTGTAATACTTGGTATTTTCCTGGTGGCATTTTATATAAAAAGAATTGGTGGCAGTGCAGTTTTTATATCAGCAGTTATATCCGAAATCATCATTATTACATTATTTATTCTTGATAACAACAACACAATTGGTTTAGGATTTTTATGGTTGAATGTTATTGGCGCTTTGTCTGTAATAATCTTAGGTTTAATAATTCAGCAGCTTAAAAAATCTTTTGTACAGCACAGTTAATTATTTTATCAGAATGATTTTTTAAATAAAATCCGCTGCTACTTTGCATACTTTATTTTAAAGAATTATGCGCTATTTAAAAGCTTTAGTAATTGGATTAGTTTCTCTTTTTATTTTATTAACAGCAATAGGTTTATTAATGCCATCTTCAGTTACCGTTGGCCGCTCAGTTGAAATTAAAGCGCCTGTTGATTCGGTGCGGTTTTATACAAACGATCCTGTTGAATGGAGGCTTTGGATTCATGGTGCTGATATAGCATATTTTAAACAACTTACTGCAACTTCAAATACAAAAAATTCAAAAATTATTTTGGGCACTTACACAGTTACTGTTCTTAATAATGATCCTAAATATATTATTACTGTATGGAACGGGCAAACTGCAAAAGAACAATTAAACCGGCTTGATCTGTATTATAATTCTTCAACCGATGTTACAGTTGTTAACTGGAGTTTTCAACAGCAGCTTAGCTGGTTTCCGTGGGATAGGTTAGGGGCAATGTTGTATGACAATGTATATGGGCCATCAATGGAAGTAAGTTTAAATAAACTGAAGCAGCTTTGCGAAAAGTAATTAAATTATTTCCAGCAATACACTATAAATTTTATTTAGTTCTTCATCAGTAATACAGTATGGCGGCATAATATAGACCGTATTGCCAAGAGGCCGCAAATAAACTCCCTTTTCCAACGCTTTTTGTGTAATTGTTTGGCTGATTGTATTTAAATAAACGTTTTCGCCTTTATCAATTTCAAATGCGAGAATAGTTCCTAACGAACGCACATTTTTTATTCCATTAAGTTGCCTTAATTGTTGCGCAAAAGCAATGTTTTTTTCGGCAATATGTGCCGCATTTGCAAGTGCATTATTTTGTTCAAATAAATCAAGGCTTGCATTAGCCGCAGCACATGCTATTGGATTTGCAGTGAACGAATGCCCATGAAAAAAAGTTTTATGCGCATCGTTGTTTACAAATGCCTGGTAAATATTTTCAGTGCAGGCTGTTGCGCCAAGTGCCATTGCACCGCCGGTTATGCCTTTACTCATACAAATAATATCTGGTTTGGTTTGCATGTATTCACTGGCAAACATTTTTCCTGTTCTTCCAAAACCTGTCATCACTTCATCGGCAATACAAATAATATTTTTTTGTTTGATGAACATTAATAATTCATCAAACAAAACTGAATTATACATCTTCATTCCGCCGGCACCTTGTACCAGTGGTTCGTAAATAAACGCCGCAATTGTGCCTGCTTCTTTTTCTATTTGCTCTTTTATTACATTAATGTTTTGCTGATCTGGCGCATCAATAAAAATAACATCTAACAATATGTCGTGAAAAGCCAGTGTAAAAACACTGCGGTCGCTTACGCTCATTGCACCGAATGTATCACCATGATAAGAATTATTTAAGGCTAATAATTTCGTTCTATTGATAGATTGTTCGCCGTTAACTGTTGAACTATTATTCCACCAATATTGAATGGCCATTTTTATTGCCACTTCGGTTGATGTAGAACCATCATCACTATAAAACATTTTTGAACCATCGAAGGGAAGTATTTTTAGTAATCTTTCTGCTAATAAAACGGCCGGTTCGTGCGTAAAACCAGCAAAAATTATATGTTCCAATTGCAAAGCCTGTTCGTAAATTTTTTGTGCAATATATGGATGTGCGTGCCCATGAATATTAACCCACCAACTACTGATGGCATCTAAATAAGCATTGCTATTTTCATCATACAAAAAACTGCCTTGCGCTTTTGATATGGCAATTGGCGGGGCCATATTTTTTTGTTGTGTGAAAGGGTGCCAAACATATTTGCTGTCGCGGTCAATTAAATTCATGTTGCAAAGTAAGTGCAGGATGAGGTTTGTAAAACAGCGTGTTGAATTTATAAGACAATTTTACATTATGATGCGGAAGCTGATAATTGATTTGCAGTACAAGTGATGCGACGCAAGGAACGATGCCATGAAATTATTAGCTGGAAACCCAAAAGTATTTATGCTTATTGTGCGTTATTATTTTTAATATTAACCTTATAATTTTTACATCACCTTATTTTTAAATTATTTTGCAGGCATGAGATTTTTTGCTTCGGCGTTAATAATATT
>JBDUEO010000293.1:0-4744 GCA_040002335.1 Parafilimonas sp.
GATCATTTTGCTGTCTTTTAAAATAGCACGCATCATTTCTGCCACTTTATTCTGGCCATGATGCAGCTTTACAATATTCAGTTCATAAGAATAATGATCGTCGTACGCTTCCACCACTTCATTCATCATCGCAGATAGTAAAACAGCCCAGCGAAATAATTTTTGTCCATGAATAATATTTATCATTCCAATACCCGTCATGGCGGAAGTGCCATTTAATATTGCCAAACCTTCTCTGCCATAAATTTTTAATGGCTGAATATTAAAGCGTTCAAAAATTTCTTTGGTTGAATATATTTTACCCTGATACAACGCCTCGCCTTCGCCAATTAAAAACAAACCTAAATGTGCAAGCTGCACAAGATCGCCGCTGGCGCCCACGCCGCCATGCTCATAAATGCATGGATTGATATCTTTATTAATAAGTTCTTTTAAAAGCTGCACTAAATTTTGATGAATGCCTGAATATGCTTTCATCAAACTGCTTAAACGCGCAATTATTAAAGCTCGTGAAAAATGCGCAGGCAAAATATTTCCCTCGCCGGATGAATGACTGCGTATTAAATTATATTGAAGTTGCAGCAGGTCTTTATCATTTACCTTGTATTGCGCCATCGGGCCAAAGCCTGTATTAATGCCATAAATTAATTTGTTGGCAGCAAAGCTTTTTAAGAAATGAAAATTATCAGTAACTTTTTTTAATGAAGATTCATCAAAAGCAATTTCCTTTTTTTCAAATAATATAGCAGCAAAATCTTTGAGTGAAAGTTGATCCTGGCCTATAAAAATCATGCGCAAATGTATTTTATTTTGTACGCCATCTATTAATAGCTTTCCTGTTTTTAAAAATTATTGCTAATTGCTTCTTTGTTGCTACAGGGCCATTTATCAGTATTTCTTTCAAAGAATTAACCTTCGGTTTTTGTTTTTATTTTATTTTAGAACTGAGATGCATTTCAATAAATATTTAAATTCTCTTATCAATAAATTTATTGATTTTCCTGCTGGCTTCATTAAAATGCATCTTTTTTATTTCATCTTCTGAAACATATTTTACCAACGGGCTTACCCGCAACCTTGCCTGCAAATAAGAGCGGATGCGATAATCATTTTCTGCATTTATATTGGCAACATATAAATACAACAAAATTTCATCAAGCCCAACTTCGTTGGTTAAAACTTCAACAACATAATCATTTACTTCATTTATTTCATTCAACAAATCAAATAACGCAGATGGATAAATAGTTGTGCCTTTAAATTTTATCATTTGCTTTCTGCGGCCAATAATGGGTGACAGCCGCAATGTATTTCTGCCACAAACGCACACATCCTCAAAATACATGCATACATCGCCGGTTTTATAACGCAGCAACGGCATTCCTTCAACATCAAGCGTTGTAATAGTTACTTCGCCGGGAACATTGGCAGCAACCTGTTTATTATTTTCATCAAGTAATTCAACAATTAATAATCCAGGATTCAGATGTCCGCCTTTGCCTGCGCTGCATTCAGTAAATGCGGTTTGCATTTCTGTAGAAGCATAAGTTGAATACAAATGTATATTCCATGATTCTGTAATTTTTTTACCAAGTATATTCATTGACAGATCCGGATTACGAATATTCTCTCCAATACATACGGCTTTTTTTACAGATGTTTTATTGATATCTATATTATGCTCTTTGGCATATTGAATAAGTTTTAGAATGAATGACGGAACAGCAACAATAATAGTTGGATGCTGTTGTTGTATTGTTTGCCATTGCAAAGCAGGCACGCCCGGCCCAAGACGAATAATGCCGCCGCCCATTTTTCTAATACCTGAATAATATGCAATGCCCGCCATAAACTGGCGATCAAGTGTAAGCATTAGCTGGTAAATATCATCAGCAGTTCCATCGGCAGTTACAAAAGAATTGTATTCGTTGTACGCCAAACGCTGCAGATCATTTTCTGTAAGTGCAATTGAAACCGGGCTTCCTAATGTGCCTGAAGTTGAAGTATATTCTATGATGTTTTTCTTATCAACACATAAAAAATCTATGTTGTTTTGTTGCAGGTCATCTTTGTTTGTTACAGGAAGCAAGCTTATATCTTCAAGTGTTTTTATAGTTTTGATATCTACATGATGTTGGGAGAAAAGTTTTTTATAAAAAGGTGAATTGTTATTTACATATTGTAACAACGCATGCAATTTTTTTTGCTGCATTAATTTAATTTCATCTTTTGACTGATAAGCTGCGCTTTTATCATTCATATTATTTCTCTATAATAACAACTGCCGTTGCAAGCGTTTTCAAATGCGACAAAGAAACCAAAATTTTAACGACGCCCAAAGTAGAAACTGTTTTTTGTGTAATGCCTTTCAAATTTATTTCAGGTTTGCCTTCAGCATTATTTATTATTTCAATTTCATTAAAATTAGTTTCTGGCGCCCAACCTGTACCAAGTGCTTTTAAAAATGCTTCTTTTGCAGCAAAACGTGCTGCATAATGCTGAAACTTATTAGCTTTTGTTTCGCAATATTTAATTTCATTTTCAGAAAAAATCAGTTCTTTAAAACCCGCATCTTTATTAAGATTGTATTCAATTCTTTCCACTTCAATCATATCAATGCCTATTCCTTCCACCATATATATTTGTTATAACAATATTATAAAATGAAAATAACGTACGAACAAACAATCTTTAATTGCATTTGTTAAGTATATTGATTAATTAGTAAGTAATGATAAAATTTATAGCAGCTTTATTGTGTTTTCTTTTTACAGTTTCTTTTTGCTATGCACAAACGGTTACAGGCATACGATATAAAAACAAAGTTTTTGATAACGTAACTATTCAAAAAAACATATTGTATAATGCGGCAGACAGTATAAAAGAAAAGTACAGACAATTTGATATATATCAACCTGCAAACGATTCTTCACATCAACGGCCTTTAATTATCTGGATGCATGGCGGCGGTTTTAAATATGGAACAAAAAATGCCAAAGAAATAAAAATATGGGGCAATGCATTTGCACAACGCGGTTATGTTTTTGCCGCAATAAATTATCGTTTAAGTAAAAAGCATCCTATATCTAAATTTAAAGATCTGGTTGCAGCTTGTTACAATAATGTTGATGATGTAAAACATGCTATTGAATATTTTAAATTGAATGCAGACAAATTTAATATTGACACACATAAAATAATTCTTGGCGGCAACTCAGCAGGTGGTGTTATTGCTTTACAATCTGTTTACAGCAATGCAGCCGATTTGCAAAATGTAATTGACAGCAATAAAATAATTGCAAACACTGGAAATTATAATGCATACAATGTTGCTGCAGTTATAAATTTTTGGGGTGCGTTGTTTGATGATGATTTGCTGAAAAGAGCAAATGTGCCCATTGTTAGCGTATGTGGAGCAAAAGATAAGATAGTGCCTATTACTACAAAAGGTGTAGCTTTTTTTGGCAGTTTAGACATTCATACAAAAGCAGATGCTTTACACATTTTAAACGAAATAAAAGTTTATAATGGTTACGGGCATGAATTGCAAAAAACATTTAACCCGTTTTTTAGAAGTAAAGCAACAAAAAGAAGATGGGAGGAAGCCGCCGTTTTTTCTGCTGATTTTTTATATACTGCATTAATGAAATAATATTGCAACAGCAAGCTTTTATTTATTTACGCCATAAATTTTTTAATTTACAGTATCTTATTTATTCAGGTAACTTATAAAAAAATTTAAACCATTTATTAATATGGATTTTAGCAAAGCCTACCAACTCATCTCTCAAAAACTAACCTTATGGCTACATGGTTTTATTACGCTGTTGCCAAACATTTTACTGGCAACTATAATATTGGTGATAGGCTTGTTTATTGCAAAAAAAATTAAACTGCTCGCAGCAAAACTTATAAAAAAAATTTCACGTAACAGAACACTTGATAATCTTTTTACCTCAATAGTTTATATATTTTTTATTGGCATTGTAATATTTATTGTGCTTAGTGTTTTGCATTTAAGCACTGCAGTTACATCGGTATTAGCCGGCGCCGGTATTTTTGGTTTAGCGCTTGCATTTGCATTTCAGGACATTGCCGCCAATTTTATATCAGGCGTTTTTCTTTCATTCAGAAGGCCGTTGCATGTTGATGATATTGTAAAAATAAAAGACTACATGGGTAAGGTTATGGAAATAAATTTGCGTGATACGGTGATCGCAACATTCCAGGGGCAAATGGTAATCATTCCAAATAAAGATGTTTTTCAAAACCCAATTGAGAATTATACTTTACTCGGCAAACGCAGAGTTGATATTACCGTTGGCATTTCTTTCGGAGATGATCTTGAAAAAGTTAAAAACATTACGCTTGATGCTGTAAAAGATATTGAAGGTTTATCAAAAGAAGATAAAGTAACTTTTTTTTATAAAGAGTTTGGAGACAGCTCTATTAATTTCCTGCTTCGTTTATGGGTAAATTGCCCCGATCAGCCAATATATCTTGAGGTTTGCAGCCAGGCTATTATGCGTATTAAAAAAGCTTACGATGCAAATGATATAATGCTGCCATTTCCAATACGAACGTTGGATTTTGGTATTAAAGGTGGAGCATCTCTTAGTGAAATGAAGGTGAAAATTGAACAATTATAGTTTTACTCTATTCGCAACGTCAAATATTTTTGTGTATAATTTTCGGGATGTAGCGCAGCCCGGTAGCGCGCTTCGTTCGGGACGAAGAGGCCGCT
>JBDUEO010000294.1:0-4743 GCA_040002335.1 Parafilimonas sp.
TGGCAGAACCTTACATTCGCCGCCGTGCCATGCGCCATTTGGAAAAAGGACGCGTAGTTATTTTTGGAGCAGGCACCGGTAACCCGTATTTTACAACAGATACAGCCGGTTCATTAAGAGCATTGGAAATTAAAGCAGAAGTGATTTTAAAAGGTACACGTGTTGATGGTATTTATACAGCCGACCCTGAACGTGACATAACAGCAACAAAATTTGAAACTATTACTTACCAGGAATGTATTGCAAAGAATTTGAAAGTGATGGATATGACAGCCTTTACATTGTGCATGGAAAACAATTTGCCCATTATTGTTTTTGATATGAATAAACCCGGCAATCTTATGAAAGTTGTTGAAGGTGTAAGCGTAGGCACATTGGTAAATTAATTTCCTCATTTACGGATATAACTTTACTATTATAAACTCATAACGTCATGTTGAGGTAACGAGACATCTAATAGCTTTGAAGTTGCTTATCCACAAGAGATTTCTCCTAACGTCGAAAAAACGATCTAAACTTTTAATTGTATGCAAGCGTTTACAAAAGCAATTTTATTATTCAATTAAACGCTTGAAATGTCATGTCAAACACAGAGAGACAGCCTGCATAAAAACCCTTAACCATAAAAAGATTTTCTTTCATCAGTAATCGCGATTGTAACTTTATTCTTCATGAACAAAAACATCGCCGATATAAGAAATGATTATCGTTTAAGCACCTTAGATGAAAATGATATTGCAACAAACCCAATTGAGCAATTCACCCGTTGGTGGAATGATGCTGTAAACAGTAAAGTAATTGAAGTAAATGCAATGACGCTGGCAACATCAACAAAAGATGGCAATCCTTCTGCGCGTATTGTTTTATTAAAAGATTATGATGAACGCGGATTTGTTTTTTATACAAATTATAAAAGCCATAAAGGAAAAGAGTTAGAAGAAAACCCGAACGCAGCATTGCTGTTTTTCTGGAAAGAAATTGAACGGCAAATCAGGATCGAAGGCACTGTTGAAAAAGTTTCAGCAGAAGAAAGTGATGCGTATTTTAATTCAAGGCCGCAAGGTAGCCGCATTGGTGCATGGGCATCTCCTCAAAGTGCAGTTATCAGCAACAGGAAAATACTGGATGACAATACAGAAAAATATACAGAAGAATTTAAAAACAGCATTCCCCGGCCACCACACTGGGGCGGTTACCGGGTTATGCCTTTAATTGTTGAGTTTTGGCAAGGCCGTACCAATCGTTTGCACGACAGGATACAATTCACCAAAAGCTCTGAAGGGAGTTGGAAGGCTGAACGACTGGCGCCATAACAGCAACAGCCGTAAAAAAAATTTTTATTCAGATTTTTCTTCTTTCATTTCTTCTTTTTCTTTTTTCTCTTTAACAGGTCTGTGCGGTCTGCTTTTACCGAAAGAACCTTTAAATATCTTTCCTTTTTTTGTTTTCTTGTCGCCTCTGCCCATAAATTGTTTTTATATTTATTAAGATGAAATTTTTATAAAAATAAGGCTGATTAATTACAAAACAGCCTTTAAATCATACAGCATTATAATTTAGCTGCAAGTTCTTTACCAGCCTTAAAACGGGCAACCTTTTTAGCTTTAATCTTTATAGCTTCCCCCGTTTGCGGATTACGTCCGGTGCGGGCATTGCGTTTTGAAACAGTAAATGTACCGAATCCAACAAGTGTAACCTTGTTACCAGATTTCAATGCTTTTGTAACCGCATCGGTAAAAGAATCAAGCGCACTGTTTGCCTGCGATTTGCTAAGGCCTGCATCGTCTGCAATTTTAGAAACTAATTCAGCTTTGTTCATAATAGATTTATTTAAATTAATAAGTAACGGGCGACAAATGTATTTTCTTTTTACACTTAAGAAAAGAAATTTTCATTTTTATATTAATTATCATGCCATCTGTAAGTATTATCATTGCAATAAAATATTTTAAACATTTATTTTGGTTACCGGCAATAGTTTTTCATGGCATCGTTCCTTGTGTCACTCACTTGTACTGCAAAAAAATTGGCAACTGTGGCTTCATAATCTAAACATCAAACATTAAAATCAATCAATAAAAAATTTTGAGCGCATATATTCAAATAGGAAAAATAGTTGCCACACATGGCTTAAAAGGAGAAATGATCTTAAAACATTCCTTAGGACAAAAAACTGATTTTAAAAACGCCGAAGCCATTTTTATAGAGAAAAATAAAGGCGAACAACTCCCCTATTTTCACGAACAAAGTATTGCAAAAAGTAACGACGAAACTATTGTAAAACTTGAAGGAATTGATGCAAAAGAAACGGCTGCAAAATTGTTGCAGAAAAAAGTATGGCTTACAAAAAACGATTTTGACAATTTGGTAAGCACATCTGCGCCGGTAAATTTAATTGGGTTTACTGTTTTTAATAACAAAGAAAAATTAGGCTTTACAGAATCTGTAATTGAACAGCCGCAACAAATATTATTGCAGTTAACGATGCGCAATAAAGAAGTATTAATTCCAATAAATGAATCAACCTTAAAAAAAATAGACCGGAAGAAAAAAGAAGTGCATGTTAGTTTGCCGGATGGTTTGCTTGAGATTTATTTAGGAGAGAGTTAAGTGGAATTGGTAATTTGGAATTTGGAATTAAGGTTTGGTTCGCAAGTTATTTTTACCAATTCCAAATTCCTAATATCTAATTCCTGTTTTCAAACTCCAACTGCATTCTTTTGCTCAAATTGCATATTGTGCAGCTTTGCATAAAAGCCATTTAATTCAAGCAATTCATCATGCGTTCCGGCTTCTTTTATTTCGCCTTTATCCAGCACAATTATTTTATCTGCTTTGCGTATGGTTGATAACCGGTGTGCAATTACAATTGCCGTTCTTCCTGTTATTAAAGTATCAATTGCTTTTTGAATTAACTGCTCACTTTCAGAATCAATTGATGAAGTAGCTTCATCTAAAATAAGTACAGCAGGATTAGAAAGAATGGCACGTATAAAAGAAATTAATTGTCGTTGGCCAAGACTTAAAGTGTTGCCGCGTTCCATTACATTATAATCATAGTTGCCGGGCAATTGCATAATAAAATCGTGTACGCCGATAAGCTTTGCCGCCTCTATAACTTCTTCTCTTTCTATTTCGCCATTATGCAGTGTAATGTTATCCATTACAGAACCGGAGAATAAAAAAACATCCTGCAACACCACTGCAATATTTTTTCGTAACGTATCAAGATCATATTTTTCTATATTAATATCGTCCAGTTTTATTTCGCCTTTCTTAATTTGATACAAGCGGTTTAGTAAACTAATGATAGATGTTTTTCCGCTGCCTGTATGCCCAACAATTGCTACTGTAACGCCTGCATTCACTTTAAAAGAAATATTTTTCAATACATAATTTTCTTCGTTGTACGCAAACCAAACATGATCAAATTCTACTTTGCCATCAAGCCGTTCATTTGGGGCAAATGCGTCTGGTGCAGAAGGTGGCAACGCATCAGGATTATCAATTACTTTAAACACGCGCTCTGCTGAAATTACGCCCATTTGTATCACGTTAAACTTATCAGCAATTACACGCAGCGGGCGAAATATCTGGTTTAAATAAAGAATAAAAGCAACAAGTTCACCTGCAAGGTCTTTATCTTTTATGGGATTTGCACCTGCCCTGCCCGCCAGCCACCAAACCAATAAACCTGTTGCAAACGCAAGCACAATTTCAACAATAGGAAAGAAAATAGAATACGCAAATATTGACCTGATGTTTGCATTGCGGTAACGCTTATTTATATTTTTAAACTTATCCAGTTCCCTTTCTTCGGCAGCAAAAGCCTGAACGATTTGCATGCCTGTAATTTTTTCCTGCACAAACGCATTTAATGCTGCCACCGCATTGCGCACCTGTATAAAACTTTTGTTCACGCTTTCTTTAAAATAATAAGTAGCAAGAATTATAATTGGAAAAGGTATTAGCGCAATTAATGTAAGCTGCCAGTCTGTTGCAAACATAGTAACCAGAACCACAATTATAGAAAGCAGGTCTGCAAAAATGGGAACCAATCCATCAGAAAAAATATCGTTGATACTTTCAATATCATTAATGGTTCTTGTAGTAAGCGTACCTATTGGCGTTGTATCAAACTGTTTAAGATTAAGCCCAAGAATTTTTTTGTACACAGCCTTGCGCATATCACGCACTACACTTTGCCCAAGCCATGAAGTAATAAAGCTGAAATAAAAACGCGCTGCCGTTTCAATAAAAATAAAAACGATCTGAAAAATAGTAACTGATATTATAAACTGCCACGCATCATTTAATGGCACATGTGGAAATAATAGTTGAATGATCCACGGCGTATGTACATCTTTACCTGTTGCCTTATCAACCGTTAGCTGTATTAAAAAAGGGCGAACCGGTGTAAAAAGAGAAAGTATAACCGCGAGTATAATACTGACAATAAATCTTGAACGGTAAGGTTTTACGAATGTGAAAACACGTTTAAGAACCGAGAAATCAAAATACTTTTTTTCGTTGCTTTCGCTCATAATGCTGTGCAAATGTAAACCGTAAACTTTTTAATTATCAATTCGTACAATTGAATTGCATCGCCTGCGCTGTAATTTCATTATGCTTTATCAGCCTATATTTACACCGCATAAAATTATTTACATTGGATACCGGTTCTATTATTTTCACAGTTATAGTTACTGCACTTGTTACTGCAAGTATTGTATACATTCTTAC
>JBDUEO010000295.1:0-4729 GCA_040002335.1 Parafilimonas sp.
CATTTGTTTTAGCAATATAATCTGCACGTTCTGTTGGAATAAGATTTCTTTCAACCACATGCGCATTGGTTGGCACCGGCGCATAAACGCCTTTCAATCCTTTTTGTGTTTCGTTTAAATTAAGATACATGCCGGGATAATCTTCGAGATCAGCTTCAAGAATTTCTGCTTTTTTTCCATTGCCCAAATCAACCAGCAAAGGCAGAAAAGCCAATGAATCTTTTGGAAACTGCGATAGTGTTATGTGATGATATAATGCTTCAAAAGATGAATTGAAATTTTGTCCGTCGCGATAATCCCATTGTATGGGAATGAATGCAGAATCATTATTTGTAAAATTGAAATTGGCTTCTTCATTTTTTATAATGATGCTGTCTTTTTTCTTCGTGAAAAAACGATACGCAACTGCATCATTATACACTCTGAAAATAATTCCATAATCATTTTTACAATTTAAAATAAGCTGGTTGTAATTATCAGGAATAGTTGATTTGATATAATTGATGGCATTAATAACATTATTTATTTTTTCTGTTTTGGATGAAATGATGATTGCGTTATCGCCCAAGACTTCATTTTGCAATTGCATTGAAATAGATGAAGGCTCAATGATGGTTTGATCTTTATCTTTTATTGACCAAACAATTTTATTAGTAACATCAACATGCAACATGATGTTTCCGTTTGGTGATTGCAGATCATAGCTTTTTGCTTTTTGCGCGTGCAGCGACGTTGTAAAAATGAATATTAATAAAGAGAAATATTTCATTGATAATTATTTATTCTTTTTATAATTTCCAGACAAGCTCTTGAATTATGATACGGGCATTTCCACAAACCGGCTTTATCTTGATTTTGCATAATGCTGTAATCTTCATTTACGCCCCAAAACCATTCACCGTTTTTCTTATCTTTTATATACGTTTTTACAAACTGCCAACTGTTGATTGAATGCTTTAAAAAAATTTCATCATTTGTTATTTGATATGCATTATAAAAACCAACCATTGCTTCCGCCTGCACCCACCAATGTTTTTGTTTTACAAGGTTATGTTGCAATGGCTCATACTCGTACCACATTCCGCCATCTTTATCCAAACCTTCGGTTGCTTCCTTTGCAATTTTTACGGCATGATTCTTATAAATCTTTATCCATAATTCATTTTGAATTACTTCAGCACATTGCTGCAACAACCATGCAGCTTCTATATCGTGCCCGTAAGAAATCACATCGGGTTTTTCGTTCCATGCTTCATCAAAAAATAATTTCAAATGAAAAGTTTTGTGATCTATAAAATGCGCATTAAATAATTCAAGCAGGCAAACAATCTTATTACAAAGCTTTTCATTTTTTTGCACTCTGTAAAGATTTGCATACGCTTCAATAATATGCAAATGCGTGTTCATTGTTTTCTTTTCATTTGCATCTTTTTCGCTCAATCTTAAATCATCTGCTACGTGCCATTCTCTTGTAAACGCTTCGAAATAACCTTTGTTCACTGCATCGCAACTATATTCTTCAAGTACATTATATATATCTATTGCAAGTGCCAGTGCAGCTTCATTTTTAGAAGCTTTATAATATTCGCTTAGACCATAAATACAAAATGCAAGCGCATAAATTTGTTTTTTTGAATCGAGCATATTTCCACGTGCATCAACCGTCCAGAATACACCGCCAAATTCTTTGTCTATAAAATATTCCCGGATGTATTCAAAAGCATTTTTTGCAGTTGCAATATATCTTTCATCATTACAAAAATTATATGCAGCAGAAAACGCCCACAAAATTCTTGCATGCATTACAGCACCTTTTGGTGCCTGTTTATCCGCTTCATTTTCATTATTAATTTTTCCGTAGAAACCACCATTTTTGTCAACAGTAAATTTCATCCAGTAATTTAGTATTGCTGCAAGCTCTGCTTCTGTTTCATTTTTATAATTCTGAAGAAAATTCATTATAAAAAATGCTAAGTGCGCTGCATGTTTTTTTCTGAATGCTGCGCTATGTGTTCTTTTGAATATGATTTATTTTTTTTGATAAGATCAACCAATCTTTCTACAGAAGTTGCGGAACGCAAACCATCTTCAGGCGTGTTCATTACATAATCCAGCAATTGCTGCAACGATGAAATTGCCACATGCATTCTTGTATCTGATGAAGCATAATAAATAAATACTTTGCCATCATCATCCAAAATCCATCCGTTGCTAAAAACAACATTTGATACATCGCCAACCCGCTCCTCACCTTCCGGCGCTAAAAAATAACCTGCAGGTTTATAAATAATTTTTGAAAGATCATTCAGGTCTGTCATAAACATGTATAAAGTATAACGCATGCCCGCCGCAGTATTGCGCACGCCGTGCGCCAAATGCAACCAACCATATTTTGTTTTGATGGGCGCAGGGCCCCAGCCATTTTTTAATTCATTAATTGTATGGTACACTTTAGGATCAACAATAATTTCTTCATTTACTTCAGCTCCATCAATTTTATCTGATAAACCAAAACCAATTCCGCCGCCTTTTCCAGCTTCTAAAAAACTATCCTGCGGCCTTGTATAAAAAGCATATTTGCCATCAACAAATTCAGGATGCAAAACCACATTTCTTTGCTGCGCTGATCTTGTTTTAAGATCAGGCAAACGCTGCCAGTCCATCAAATCTTTTGTGCGTACAATACCACATTGCGCAATAGCAGCAGATTGATCACCAGCAAGTGCGGAAGGATCTCTTCTTTCGGTACAAAACAAACCATAAATCCATCCATCTTCATGCTGCACCAAACGCATATCATATATGTTTGTATCAGGCTCATTTGTTTCAGGAATGATGGAAGGATAATCCCAGAATTTAAAATTGTCTAAACCATTATCACTTTCTGCAATGGCAAAAAAAGATTTGCGGTCAGCACCTTCAACTCTTGGCATTAAAATGTATTTGTTATTCCATTTTATAGCGCCTGCATTTAAAACCGCATTTATGCCAAAACGTTCCATTAAAAATGGGTTGCTATCTGCATTAAAATCGTACCGCCAGAATAAAGGTGTATGCGCTGCTGTAAGCACAGGAAAATGATAGCGGTTAATAATACCATTGCTTTGCAGTTCAGGTTCATTTTGACGCTTGATTAATGTTGCATGATCTTTTTCCAGTTGTTCTAAACGCTGGTAAAAATTTTGTGTCATAAAGTTGCTTGCTTTTTTTATCTTAATCTTCCAGTTTATTCCACCATGTTTTTTTAAGAATAAATATTATTATTATCAGAATTAAAACGGTTATCAGTAAAGGCAATTTCATCCACAATACAACATACATAGGTAAAATTGTAAGACAGCATTGTGCAATAATCCCTATCACCACATTAAACATATCCAGCTTAAATCTTTTATTAGGAATGAATAACGGATCGTCTGCAATTACCAAATTATTTATTGGTTTCCAAAAACCCCACGGCCTGACTTTTTTGTAAAAGTCTTTTAATACTGCTGTGTCAGTTGCAGGCGCGGTATATGTTCCGATAAAACAGCCTGCCAATGATATTAAAAACAGTACCGGGAAGAAGTATAAAAATTGTACGCCTGAAAAGAATTCTGAAAAAATTAAAGCACCGGATGTACCTGCAAACATGCCCCAGAAAAATCCATGGGCATTAAAGCGCCACCAATACCATTTCAGCATATTGGCTGCAATATATCCGCCATATAAACCTGATACGATCCATTGCAAAATGCTGTTTACATCTTTAGTGAAAAATCCAAGCGTTACACCAACTGCTACTACAACAATACCCGACAAATAACTAACTGTAATTGTTTTTTTAGTTGATGCATTTGGATTGATGTGTTTAAGATAAATATCGTTAACAATATATGCCTGCGCCGCATTTAAAGTGCCTGCAAAAGTGCCCATAAAAGAACCGAGCAAACCTGTAAGAACAATGCCTAAAATACCCACAGGCAAAAAACCATTGATAGCGCCGGGAAGCACTTTTTCAAAATCAACGCCGCCGCTGCCGTTATCTAAATTTAATTGTTTGAAATATAGCAATCCCAATACCGTTAAACCAATTACCATTGCATACCGAATAGGTAATAAAATGATGGAAACAAAGCCCGTCATTTTAGATGCTTCTTTTGGTGAGCGTGATGATAAAATTTTCTGCATATCATAATTTGGTGCAGGACCGGCCAATGATGCAAATACGCCTTTAAACAACATCATCATAAAAAAGAAACCAAATAAATCGTAACCATCATCTGCAATTTTTTGATTGGCTGCAGCGATGTATTTACTCCAGTCCATGTTTAAATGCCAGCCAAAAAAAGGATTGCCCCAACCTGCAGGAACATTCAATGCGGCTTCACCATTTCCATGCAAATGCTGCATAGCAATTATGCCAACAGCAATGCAACCAACCGTCATAATAATATACTTGATCAAATCGCCCAAAACAATACTGTGCATACCGCCAAGTACTGAATAAAAAACAGCGAAGAGCGTAAAAATTATTCCGTAAAAATGCGCTACATATTCAGGCGCAATGTGAAATGGAATATATGGTTGCACTAAATTCCAGGGAAGAAAAATTTCGATAAATTTACCAAGCCCAATAAAGCCATACGCCATAAAACCAAGGCAACCGATTAATGCAAATGCAACAATAATTGTGTGTGAACCTTTAACGCCTTTACCTTTTAAGCCAAACCTTGTTCCCAGCCATTCG
>JBDUEO010000296.1:0-4723 GCA_040002335.1 Parafilimonas sp.
AAAATAATGGTTAGAACAGGAAATAAAGAGATCAATTGAAATACGATATAAGCCGGCCCTTCACGCAAGGCCTCAAATAAAATTAACTGGCCACCAGCACCCAAAAGCCCAACTATCAAACCTAAAAAAACAGAACGTTTATCTGTTTCAGGTTTCCACTTAATAATTCTTAATGCAATTAAAGCGCATGGAATCATGGTAAGGCTCCAAACAACATAACCAAGAGTTGCAGGGAAACCTGCTTTTTCAGGTATCTCGATAAATGCGCCCCAAATGCCCCAGAATACAGTGGTTATTATTGCATAAGCAAGCCATAGCTTTGTTGATTTCATCTTAATTTATATTAAACTTAAATCTGCAAGGTTGGTTTCAATTCAATAATTAAAAATAACTATTAAAAACTTTTTAAAAATTTTATTTTGTTTTTATTTCTTTCGTTATCTTTGGTTTTGCTTCAAAACTTTCGAATGTATTTTAATTTGTGATAGATTACTTATGTCTTGCATTTCTTAAATAAAATTCAAAAATCACTATTACAAGCTTATGCTTATGAAAAAAATATTGTTCTTGCCACTACTGTTAATAACAGTTTTTACCATGGCGCAGTCAAGATTATTTAAAGGAAAGATCGTATCAGAAAAAGATCAGTCTGCTGTAAGCAAAGCTGCCATTACAATTAAAAATGGCCGATCTGTTATTGCTGATGACAGCGGCAGATTTTCTATTGAAGCGCCTGCCGGGAATTTCAGTTTAACTGTCAGTTCTATTGGCTATGCTAAAAAAGAGATCAGCGTTGCTGCAGGAGATAACAACATAATTATGCAGCTTACCGAAACCAATAAAAATCTTGATGAAATTGTTGTGGTTGGTTATAGTAATAAAAAGAAAGGTGAACTAACAAGTGCCGTAACAGTTGTTGATGCAAAAAAATTAAAAGATGTTACCACTGATGATGTGGGCAGCATGTTGCAGGGAAAAGTTGCCGGTTTGCAGGTGGTTAACAGTTCTGGTGTGCCTGGCGCAACTGCTGAAATCAGGTTACGCGGTGTTTCATCTATCAACGCTTCGCAAACGCCTTTATATGTTGTTGATGGAATTATTGGCGGCAACTTTGATCCCAATGATGTGGCAAGTATAACCGTTTTAAAAGATGCTGCTTCAACCGCATTGTATGGTTCGCAGGCAAACGCAGGCGTTATTGTGGTTACAACGAAAAAAGCGGAATCAGGTAAAACAGCTTTTGAATTTAAAGCGTCCACTGGTTTTCGCACACCAGATTTTGGTAACCTTAATATGATGAACGGAAGCCAGTTGTATCAATATCAAAAAGAATTTTACAGCGATTATATTCCTACTGATACAGGCAACTCTTACAAGATTGACTTACTAAAATTTTATGCTGAAAGGCCAACCAGTTTAGACAGCCAGAATTACAATTGGCCAACTACCATTTTCAGAACGGCGTTTATGCAGAACTATTATGTTTCCATATCAGGCAAAACAGAAAAAAACGAATATTATCTTGGTGCATCTTACTACAATGAAGATGGCACTTTCATGAACACAAATTATCAGCGTGCTAACCTGAGAGCTTCATCTACACTGCATTTCAGCCCAAAAGTTTCGCTTACAAATACTATTAATATAAGTGGCGTTACAGGCAAAAGTTATGATTATAATGATGTGTATTATGCTTTCTTAAATCTTCCATGGGATAATCCGTATGATAGTGCCGGCAATCCATTATATGTTGATGGCAATTCAACATTCAAATGGTGGAGCCGCGATAAAGTAAACCCGGTGCATACCATTGCGCATTCAGATCATCCTTACAAAGGCTTTGATGTAAATTATGATATGAATTTAAATATTGCAATTAACAATTGGTTGTCGTTTGTAACAACCAATCGTGTAGCAGCAAGTTATAGCAAGAGCTCTAATTATTATTCAGGCGATGTGGCAGGGCAATATCATGCTACAGGTTATTTGGATGATAATGATATTTTAAGTTACAGCGGCATTTCAAACGATCTTTTAAACTTCAATTTTAAATTCGGCGATCACCAGATAAGCGGGCTTGCGGGTATGGCATTTGAAGGTGGCAAAACCGAAACGCTTGGTGGCGCAGGAAGAGGTTTGCCATTTGGCTTAAAAGTATTGAACGTGGTTTCAAGTAATTTAACCGTGAATGGTTATTATGATCAGTCAGCATTAATTTCTTACATCTCTCAAATAAACTACAGTTATAAAAATAAATATTTTGTTACAGGTTCTTATCGTGTAGATGGTTCTACCGCGTTTCAAAAAGATAAACGCTATGGTTCTTTCCCTGCAATTTCTGCGGGTTGGCTTGCCAGCAACGAAGATTTTTTACGCGGTAATACAATAATTGATAACCTTAAAATACGCGGCGGTTATGGTGTTACGGGCACGCAGGATATTGGCGCTTCGCGCTATCTTGGTTTGTATTCTTTAACCAGTCAATACAATTCGCAATCTGCTGCAACGCCTTTGCAATTGCCAAGCCCGGGTTTAACGTGGGAAAGTAAATATCAAACCAATGTTGGTATTGATATTGGCTTATTCAAACGCATTTCTTTATCTGTTGATGTATATAATAATCTTACAAAAAATTTGTTGTTGCAGGTATCCCAGCCGTTATCTGTTGGCTTTGAAACCAAGTGGGAAAATTCTGGCGAAATTCAAAATAAAGGTTTAGAAATTGCTTTATCAACCATCAATATTCAAAGCAAAAATTTTTCATGGACAACAGATTTCAACATCAGCTTTAATACAAATACTTTAAAAAACCTGCCTGATACTTTTGTAAAAACGGGCAGTTGGGCAATATCACAGATCTATCGCAACGGCGGAAATTTATATGAATTTTATATGCCCGTTTGGATGGGTGTTGATCCGCAGACAGGCTCACCGTTATGGCAAAAAATTACAAAAGATGCTAATGGAAATATTACTTCAAAAGAAGCAACTTCAAGTTATGCAGATGCAACGCTGCAGCAGGTTGGCTCAGCATTACCAAAATTCCAGGGAGGCTTTACAAATACATTTACATACAAGAGTTTCTCGCTTAGTATAAACGCATATTTTTTATATGGCAACAAAGTATATAGCAACGATCTGCGTTTTGTAATGAATGATGGCAATGAGCCATATTACAATCAAATTGTTTTGCCATCAGGTTACAGCATCTGGACAAAACCCGGCGATATTGCTACCAATCCAAGCCCGCAAAACGCGGCTAATTCAACCGAAGTTTCAACAAGATATTTAAAGAACGGAAGCTTTCTTTCTTTGCGCAACATTACATTTGGATATAACCTGCCGCAAACTTTTGCACAGCGTTTCAATTTGCAAAATATTGCCGTTTCCGTCTCTGCAGATAATGTATATACGTTCACAAAATTCCTTGGGCAAGATCCGCAAACAACCATTCAGCAGGATATTTATACAACACCTGGTGTAAGCGATTTTAAATACCCCAATAATCACCAGTATCTTTTAAACATCAACGTAAAATTTTAATAGCCATGAAAAATACAAATAGAATTTTTATGTTATTAGCTGCAGTACTTCGTGGCATCGTTCGTTGTGTCACTCACTTGTGCATTCAGTTTTTCATGGCAGCAAAAAACAGCTTCATAAAACGGCCACACAAAATGATTCAGTTAAAATATATAAGCACTTATACAATTATAGCGCTTGCATGTATTATGTCTTTTAGTTCCTGCCTTAAAGATGTTACACCGAGCGATTCAATTACAACAGCAACATTGGTTTCAACCACCGCAGGTTTAACCAATGCGGTAAACGGTGCGTATGCATTGTTCAAAGATCACGTAGAGTTTAATGGTACAGCAGATGATAACAATATGTACCTGCGCCAGTTTTTTCAATTATCAGATTTTGCGAGTGATGATTTTGTTTGTGCGCAGGTAACAGAAGATCCTTTCTTTTACAGCTTTAGTTTAAACCATTCACCAACACAAACAAACACAAGGTATTTCTGGTATATATCTTATAAAATAATCAACGATGCCAATACGGTTATAGAAGCTGTGGAAGCCAATCCTACAACCGATCCTGCAAAACAACAGTTATTAGGTGAGTGTTATTTTTTGCGTGCATTTGCACATTTAAATTTGGTAAAATTATTTGCAAGGCCGTACACGCAAAACAAAACAGCGCCGGGAATTGTTATAAGAACTTCAACAAACGATCCTTCAATAAAAGAAAGAAGCACAGTGGAAGAAGTGTATCAGCAAATAATTAATGATGGAAAAAAAGCTGACAGTTTAATGAATGAAAGCCGCGGTGTAATGTACGCAAGTAAAGAAGCCGCTGAAGCTTTGCTTTCGCGTGCTTATTTATATATGGATGATGATAAAGATGCCGCAGATTATGCAACAAAAGTTATACAATCTGGCAGGTTTTCTTTAGCTGCCGCAAGTGATTATGCAACCATGTTTGCTAACGCACAAGCCAGCAGCGAAACCATATTTTGCATTGCGTTTACTTCTACAGAAGATTATGGAAAATTTGGTTCTATTGCGTCCATGATATATTCTGATGGCAACAGCGGCTGGGGAGAAGAATATGCTTCTTCATCATTACGCAATCTTATGAGAAGCCATCCCGAAGATGTGCGGTGGAAATGCATTGTGCCGTTATCTGATGGCAATGGCGGCATTGCAAAAAAGAATGG
>JBDUEO010000297.1:0-4722 GCA_040002335.1 Parafilimonas sp.
AATGTGAGATCGAGCCCGGCTACACCTGTGACCCGAGCTCCGGCGTGTGCACTCCGGATCCAGCGCCGCCCGTGTGCGGCAACGGGAAGGTCGAGAATGGCGAGAGCTGCGACGACGGCAACACCGTGGCCGCCGACGGTTGCAACGCGACGTGCCAGACGGAGCCCGGCTTCGATTGCGTGAACGCCGGCGAAGTCTGCGAGGCAGCCGCCTACTGCGGTGACGGCATCTTGCAAGTCAATCTGGGTGAAGACTGCGATGACGGCAATCGCAAGCCGGGTGACGGCTGCAATGCCTCGTGCTTCACCGAGAAGGGTTACCTGTGCAAGAGCCCGAGCGACGGTTCCGCCGGCGCCGGCAGTGTCGGCACCGGTCCCGAGACCTGCACCAAGATTTGGGTTTGCGGAAACGGCCGCGTCGACCCGCATGAAGCGTGTGACGACGGGAACGCGACCTCGCTCGACGGCTGCTCTTCGACGTGCGTGGTCGAGCCTGGTTACAACTGCCCGAAGGATCCGGCTACGAGCGCGGGTGGCGCGTGCACCCATGCGCCGGTCAGCGTTTGCGGTAACGCCGTCGTTGAGAGTGGCGAGTATTGCGATGACGGCAACCCGACCAATGGCGATGGGTGCACCGCGTGTCACATTGACCCCGGCTATTCTTGTCTAGCGGCGAGCGTCGCGTGCACGCAGAACGAGTTCTGCGGCGACGGCAACGTGGATCTCGACTTGGCGGAAGAGTGCGACGATCACAACACGACCCCCGGCGACGGTTGCAGTAACACCTGCAAGATCGAGCCGAATTACACGTGCTTGGACGCCGGCCAGCCGTGTGTCTCCACGATCAAATGTGGTGATGGCAAGATCGCCGGCACCGAGCAATGCGACGACGGGGATACCACCACCCCCAATGACGGCTGCGACGCGACGTGTCAGATCGAGCCCGGCTGGTTGTGCCCCGTCGCGGCGACGCGCTGCCAAGCCAAAACCTGCGGCGACGGTATCGAAGTCGGCAACGAACAGTGCGACGATAACAACACCGTCGCGAACGATGGCTGCAGCCCGACTTGCAAGATTGAACCCGGCTTCAAGTGCACCGACACCAACAAGCTGACGACGTGCCAAGCCACGAGCTGTGGCGACACGAAGAAGGAAGGCTCGGAGCAGTGTGACGACGGTAACCTGATCCCGTATGACGGCTGCTCGCCCACGTGCACTCTCGAACCGCAATGCGCGAACGGCACGTGCACCGCCGTGTGCGGTGACGGCCTCAAGTTCCCACAAGAAGACTGCGACGACGGCAACACGACGGCCGGTGACGGCTGCTCGCCAGCGTGCACAGTCGAGACCGGTTTCACGTGTAAAGTCGTGCAGCAGAGCCCACCCGCCACGCTCGACATTCCGATCCTGTATCGTGATTTCTTGTACGCCGCCACGGACGCCTCCGTCGGCCCCGGTCATGTCGACTTCGAGAAATACTCCGGCAGCGCGCAGACGACCGGCCTCGTGCAAAGTCAGCTCGGCAGCGATGGCGAACCGGTGTTCCTGTCGACGAACGGCTCGGGGCAATACGGGCAGCAGCTCACGGACCAGGCTCACTTCTACTGGTGGTACCACCAGCAGGATTGCACGAGCACCCCGTGCACACCGAACCCGTACGACAAGCTAGTGTACAAAACCAGCTCAGGAAAGCCCACGGTGCTCACGTTCGCGCAACAGGGCAACGGATCCTATCTGTTCTCGACCACCGCGTTCTTCCCGCTTGACGACCTGGGCTGGGTGAATGGCAGCAACAAATCCATTCAAGTTGATGGCGGTCATAACTTTTCGTTTACCAGTGAGCTTCGCTACCAGTTCACGTATCAGGGCGGTGAAGTTCTGGACTTTACGGGTGACGATGACGTGTGGGTGTTCATCAACGGCAAGCTAGCCGTTGACCTCGGCGGCCTGCATCCGCCGACGAACGGCTCGGTGACGCTGGACGCGACGGCGGCCACCAAGCTCGGTCTCACCGTCGGTCAGATGTACGGCATCACGCTGTTTCAAGCCGAGCGTCACACCAGCGGCTCGAACTACAAGCTGACGCTCAACGGCTTCGTTCACGCAATCTCGCAATGCGCGACCAAGTGCGGCGACGGCATCCTGGAAGGCAACGAAGTCTGCGACGACGGCAAGAACGACGGCTCGTACGGTAGCTGCGCTGCTGACTGTCTGTCACGCGGCCCGTATTGCGGTGACACGGTGGTCACGCCGCCCCAGGAAGCCTGCGATAACGGCGTCAATTCTGTCACTGGCTACGGTAACTCCAGCGCGCAATGCGCGCCCGGGTGCAAGTACGCCCCGTATTGTGGGGACGGCGTGATCTCGAACGGTGAGGAATGCGACGACGCCGGCAACAACGGCCACGGCTATGGCTATTGCCTGACCGGCTGCAAGCTCGGCGACCGCTGCGGTGACGGCAAGAAGAACGGGCCGGAGCAGTGCGACGACGGTGTGGACAACGGTAGCAGCAGCAGCTCTTGCCAAACCGACTGCAGCCTCAAGTGCGGCAACGGCAAGCCGGACGCAGGCGAGCAGTGCGACTTGGGCGCCGCGAACAACACCGGCGCGTACAACGGTTGTAACGCTGACTGCAGCATCGGGCCGTATTGTGGCGACGGCTTCCAGAGCACCAATGAGTTTTGCGACGACGGCAAGAACGACGGTAGCTACGGCACGTGCAACCCGGATTGCCAGTCCGCCAACTATTGCGGCGACGGAAAAGTCACGAGCCCGCCGGAAACGTGCGATCAAGGCAGCGCCAATAGCTCGACAGCGTACGGCAAGAGCCTGTGCACCGCGCGCTGTTTGCCGGCTCCGTATTGTGGTGACAAAGCCGTGCAAACCGGTTTTGGCGAGAAGTGCGACGACGGCAAGAACGACGGCACGCCGGGCTCGTGCAGCAGTGACTGCAAGGCGTTCATTCCGCTCAGCTCCTGTGGCAACGGCACGGTCGACGCCAAAGAACAATGCGATGACGGCGCCAACAACGGCAAAGCGAGCGACACCTGCGACTCACATTGCAAACTCCGCTGCGGTAACGGCGTGAAAGAAACGGGCGAGCAATGCGACGACGGCGTCGACAACGGCGCGTACGGTACTTGTAAGTCGGACTGCAGCCTCGCATCGTACTGCGGTGACGGTATCAAGAACGGCAATGAAGCTTGCGACGACGGCGCGAAGAACGTCGCCCTCGCCAGCGCGTACGGCAAGGCCGTGTGTACGAGCGCGTGCACCAAGGCGCCCTACTGCGGTGATGGCCACGTGCAGTCCGCCTTCGAGGATTGCGACGGTTCGTTGAACTGCAGCAGCAACTGCACGCCTTCCGCAGTGCACTGATTCGGGAAGGCGGGCGCGCTGTGAAGCGTTCGCCGCGTTCGTCGCGTTAGCCGCTCGCTAGCGGCTAAGCGACGCGTGCGGGCGGCTTCATGCCCGTTTGTATGCCGGATTCGAACTTGTTTGCTCCCAAGCGAACGCGAATGCGCTCCGAGTACTCGAAGATCAGCGCCACGGCGCCAGTGGTGTCGCGATCCTTCAACGGCGCGAGCTCCGCCATGAACGGCGCGAGCTCACGGAACATCTCCCTGGCGATGTCCTTGCCATGCGGGAGTTCCAGCAGTCGGTCGATGGAACCGAGGTCTTCAACGCAGCGCTGAAATGGGCCCATCACTACACATAATCACGCGCGTCACCCGGACTCAAGGTGGCAATTGGCAACTCGCGGCGCTCACGATGCGTTTCGAAATGGCGCCACTGGTGCTCTCAAGTTGCGACACGCATTGGCTTGATTTGGGTGTCGGTTCTCGCGCGTGGCTTGTGTCGGTCTCGTGTCGGTCTCATGTCGCTCGCTCGTGTCGAGTTCCGCCAGGTGCAGTGCGTCAGAGCCGCAGTTGTTTCGTTGTCATGAGTTGAAAGAGTTTGGATGTGGGCAACCTTCACCCGTCGGACAGATTTCTTGGCGTTGTGGTCCGGCGCACCGGGGCGCCCTGGAGCCTCCGAGAACTATTCGATGCGGCCCTTCGACTTCGAGATCCGCTGTCCGCAAATCCTCATGCGTGAGGAGCACCACTCCACGAGCGAGCGTCAATCGCGTAAGGGCAACGCTGCCTGTCGGTAGGGGTGCCGCGCCTACGTGTACGTGCCAGTACGCCTAGGGCGACGTTGCGTGAGCGCGTGACATCAGGCGCACCGCCGAAGCGCTCGTGCACGCCAGCGGTGGGAAGCTCCTGATCCCCCGTCGGCGCGCTAGCCACCGCGACCACCGTCACATTCTGCGGCGTTGCTCCGGCGGCGGCGGTCGAGCGAAGTGCTCAAGGTGGCGCCCTGTTCCAACCACCTTGGTGACTGACCAGATCGAACCTGTTGGCATCGCTGTCGATGCCAACAGGGTGTTCCGAACCAACTACTGTTCGGATACGGCGTCGAAGCCGAGCGTCATGCGCTGCACACCGAAGTGCCCCGCGCACGCCGCATCAGTCACCGCTCGCGGAGCAGTGACGATATTTGATTGTTCTGTGGTGCCGAAGGTCGGACTTGAACCGACACATTATTGCTAATAACGGATTTTGAGTCCGCCGCGTCTGCCAATTCCGCCACTTCGGCTTGTCGTGGGAGTTCATGTAGTTGCGTCTGTGCGCCTTGTCTAGGGGGTTTATCGCGCGCTAGTTTCAGAGGCCTTCTTGGG
>JBDUEO010000298.1:0-4719 GCA_040002335.1 Parafilimonas sp.
ATCAGAAACCAAGGTTTCTGATCAACAATTACGCATGCATTGGGCGAAATACTTACTTCGCAATCAGTAAAAGCATATAATGCATCAATGGTTATATCTGGGGAAATACCTGGTGCCAGATCAATAATTATTTCAACATTTTTTGCGGTAGCATCTGTTACTTTTTTTATTTTAATTTTTCCGTGATCATTTGCCTTTACAATAGAATCCATCAATCCGGATGTTGTAATACCATACGGAATATTTTTTATGATAAGTGTTTTCTTGTCGCGTTCTTCAATTACTGCACGCACTTTTATTTTACCACCGCGTTTGCCTTCATTATAATTAGTGGCGTCCATCATGCCTGCCGTAATAAAATCAGGAAGCAATTCAAACTTTTTTCCACGCAAATATTTTATACTGGCATCGCACACTTCAATAAAATTATGCGGAAGAATTTTTGTTGATAATCCCACGGCAATTCCTTCAGCGCCGTGCGCCAATAACAATGGAAACTTCATCGGCAATGTAACCGGCTCTTGTTTCCTTCCATCATAACTTAATTGCCACTCTGTTGTTTTTGCATTGAAAGCAACTTCTAATGCAAACTTGCTTAAACGCGCTTCAATATATCTTGGAGCAGCCGCATCATCACCAGTTCTTACATCACCCCAATTGCCCTGCGTTTCAATCAACAGATCTTTCTGACCCATATTCACCAATGCATCGCCAATGCTTGCATCGCCATGCGGATGATACTGCATTGATTGACCAATAATGTTTGCCACTTTATTAAAACGTCCATCATCCATTTCTTTCATCGCATGCAAAATGCGGCGCTGCACGGGCTTTAATCCATCTTCAATTGCAGGCACCGCACGTTCAAGAATTACATACGATGCGTAATCCAGAAACCATGTTTTATACTGGCCTTGAACACCGGTGTCATTTGTTGTTATATTTTTAGAATCTGCCATTTTTTTATGTACTAAGCTTCAGTACAAATGTTAAGCACGGTTGTGTCACTCCCTTGTACTGCATGAATTCTCTTCGGCAATTATATCACGCTTTTGCTTCTTTCCCAATCTTGCCTAAATATGTATCTGAAAATCCAGTAAAATATTTTAATCCATAACCAAAAAATCTGTCCATAGTTGAATGGCTGAATAAAATAATTCCCATCAGCATAATAGTTTCATTATACAAATAAAATCCTGCAACATATACAATTAAAGCAACTGCTTTATGATGAACAATGTTATAAAGAATTGCGCCGCTTTCATTTCCTGCTGCATAACCAATCATACTTATATCAGGCAAAAAAATTAAAGCGGGAAACAACCACCAAACAAACGATAGCTGGTTAAATAAAAAAATACCAAAAAAAAAACATTGCTGCTTCTTCAAGCCTGATGAGTTGCGTCATTTTATACAGTTATATCTAACTCAGGCTTTTCTTCTTCAGTTGTCGCGTTTGGTTTCTTCAATATTATATCTTTCCATCCATTCTTCCAGTCGCCGGTTATTTCAATTTTGCCATCGTTGATCAGTTCTTTCATACGCCACACAAGAAATGCATCGCCTGTATGCACTTTCATTTTTACGAGAAGCGTAGAAAAAACTTTATGCAATTTTTGCGGCTCTTTTGTAAGCGCAGCTATAATATCATCATCATAATAAGATGATTCTTTGCTGATAATTTTTTTACCGCCTTCAAGAATTCTTACAGCGCCATTTTCAATACATAATTTTTTCCATTCATCGCTATCTAATTCAAACTCGCTTAATGTAACAGGCCTTGCTAATTTTTTTGCTTTGATGAATTCTTTTGGTGGGATCTCAAATAAATCGGTTGGATAAAAAATATTTCCTTTTTCGCTTATGAAAGGAAGATTGTTCAGCGATAAAATAAAAACTCTTTTTTCGTATTCTTTTAATTGACCTATCAACCAAAAATAACCGCAAACATCATGTTGATTTGGTGCCACCCAAATCCAAACCGGCGCATTAAAATCTGCATCCAAACTTTCTTTTAACTTATGAAAAGTTAGTTTATCATCAACTATATCCATCTGTTCAACATAAGGTGAATTTTCTAAAACTTTTTTCCACCAGTCTCTTCTTATTTGATAGCCTTCTGTTTCATAAATGTCTGCAATTGGGCCAACGGCAAAATCATCTTTTATATGAATTATTTCGCCTTGTAAAGTTTCATCTAATTCAATTGCTTTTTGTATTGTATCTATATCTGATTGTTGAAAAACAATGTGTATCATTTATTTAATTAATTACTTACTAATGAAATGCCTTCAACTTTACAGGCTTCTTCAAAATCTTTATCATGGCTTGCTAAATTTTTAATACCATGAAGTTTACACGTAGCCAAAATAATGGCATCGTTAGGAAGAAGATTGTACTTTGCCATTAAATCAGGCACAAGAGAGTACAATCGCTTATCATTATCAAGAAAATAACAGGTTTTAATTAATTTATATTGATCTGAAGAAGCAAATATGTGAGTTATTTTATTTGATTCGTGCAAGGATTGAGGCGACTTTTTTCCGTTATAAGCAAGAAAATGAAAAAGGAATTCGCTCAGTACAGTTTCATTCACGAAGCATCTGAAAATATCGTTTGCTGATAATTCGCTAAATAATCTTAGTTTATTTCCTTTATTGTATTCAATTAATATTGAAGAATCAATAAAATAATCATTGATAGTAAACATCATATTTTCCAACTTTAATATTTGGAAATTTATCCTTACCGGCGAACCTTTTTAAGATTTCAACTTTTTCATGAGCTGGAAGATCTGCCCAGTTTTCTTCATCTTCAATATCAGTACTTACTTTAATCTTTACGTTCTGATCATTATAAACTTCCGGCAATTCTAAAACCACTTTGCCATCAATAACTTTTTGTGTTATTTCTAAAATTTCCATAACGAACCTTTTTACAAATTTACTTTTTTAATCACTCTTCTACCAAATCCAACTCCACCCTTAAATTATCAATAATAAATTCCTGTCTTTCCTGTGTATTCTTTCCCATAAAATAAGAAAGCATATCCTGTATATGATCGCCTTGTTCAAGAATCACTGGTTGTAAACGCATATCTTCTGCAATAAATCGTTCAAATTCTCCGGGAGAAATTTCACCCAAACCTTTAAAGCGCGTAATCTCTGGTTTGCCACCAATCTTTTTTATAGCTGCTTGTTTTTCCGTTTCATCATAACAATAAATAGTTTCTTTTTTGTCGCGTACACGAAACAACGGCGTTTCTAAAATTTGTACATGATCTTTCTTAACAAGATCAGGAAAAAATTGCAAAAAGAAAGTCATTATCAATAAACGAATATGCATTCCATCAACATCAGCATCGGTTGCAATTACTACATTGTTGTATCGAAGATTATCCAAACCATCTTCAATATTTAATGCATGTTGCAACAAATTGAACTCTTCATTTTCGTACACAATTTTTTTTGTTAAGCCATAACAATTCAAAGGCTTGCC
Source organism: Parafilimonas sp. (assembly GCA_040002335.1). Classification (GTDB taxonomy): domain Bacteria; phylum Bacteroidota; class Bacteroidia; order Chitinophagales; family Chitinophagaceae; genus Parafilimonas. The sequence continues at coordinate 3,499 of JBDUEO010000298.1, forward strand.
ACGCAAGCTAAACACAGCCTGCGTTTCAACGTTTCTTGCTTTGGTTATTGATCCGCTGGCGCTATCGCCTTCTGTAATAAAAATGGTTGAATTATTTTGCAAAGCAATAAATTCCTGCTTGCCTTTTGTTGGTGGTTCATCATTCAAATGCACATGACAATCACGCAATTTTTTATTATGCAGGTTGGCCTTTTTAGCGCGTTCATTTGCCAATTTTTTTATGCCCGATAATTCTTTTCTTTCACGTTCGCTTTGTTCGATGCGTTTTTTTATTGCGTCTGCAATTGGCGTGTTGCGATGTAAAAAATTATCAAGCTCTTTCGATAAAAAATCCTGTATAAAATTCTTCATGCTTGGCCCGCCTTCATACACAACCTGCGAACCTAATTTTGTTTTTGTCTGGCTTTCAAAAACAGGCTCCTGCACACGTACGGAAACTGCTGCTACAATACTTTGACGAATATCTGCAGCTTCATAATCTTTCTTAAAAAAATCACGAATTGTTTTTACGTACGCTTCGCGAAATGCCTGCTGGTGTGTGCCACCCTGCGTTGTGTATTGGCCATTCACAAAAGAAAAAATATCTTCTCCGTAATCGTTATTGTGCGAAAGTGCTACTTCTATATCTTCTGCTTTTAAATGTATTACTTCATACCGCAATTCATCGGGATTGGTTTTGCGATGCAACAGATCAAGTAATCCATTTTTACTTACATAGCGTTTGCCATTTAAGTTCAATACCAAACCTGCATTCAAATAACAATAATTCCAAAGCTGGTTTTCTAAATATTCATGTATGTAATGAAAGTTTTTAAACACTGTTTCATCGGGCACAAATGTTATCAGCGTTCCGTTTTCTTCTGCGGTTTTAGTTTCTTTATGATCTTTTTTCAAAATACCTTTTTCAAACTCTGCAGTTTTTACTTTGCCTTCGCGAAAACTATCCACCTTAAAATAATTGCTTAATGCGTTTACTGCTTTTGTACCAACGCCATTTAAGCCAACGCTTTTTTGAAACGCTTTGCTGTCGTACTTCGCGCCGGTATTTATCTTGCTAACAACATCAACTACTTTACCTAAAGGAATGCCTCTTCCATAATCGCGAACGGTTACTGTTTTATCAGCAATCACAATATCAACATGTTTACCGTAACCCATTGTATGTTCATCAATGCAATTATCAATTACTTCTTTAAGCATCACATAAATACCATCATCCGG
>JBDUEO010000299.1:0-4710 GCA_040002335.1 Parafilimonas sp.
TTGTAAAACCAAATTGTGCATTGGTATTTTTTCCTTTTGATGTAATGCGCGGATTGCGAATAAGTGCATAATAAGCACGAAAAATTAAAGCATACGCATCAAGCAAAAACAAACGTTTGTCCATCGTGCTAAGATAAAGCCCTAAGTCTAAAGCGAATTAATTTTAAGAACTAATTTTGATAATCTGCTGCAATAAAGTTTTAGCTTTTTTAAAAATCTAATCTTATTATGATGAAAAAAATTTTGTTCATTTTTTGCATTGCAAGCTTTATCATTTCATGTCATGGAAGCTTTGTTCCATCACAAAATCTGCAATCCGAAATTGATAGTTTACAATCGCAAATAAATAATGCTTATAAACCGGGTTTGGGAGAATTTATGAGCGGCATACAGGTGCATCATGAGAAACTTTGGTTTGCCGGCAACGCACAAAACTGGCGGCTTGCCGATTTTGAAATTCATGAAATAATGGAAGCGGTTGATGATATAAAAAAATATGCATCAGACAGACCGGAAACAAAAGATATCGTTATGCTGCAACCTGCAATTGACAGTTTGAACAATAGCATTCAACAAAAAAATGTGCAATCGTTCAAACAAAGTTTTTTGATGCTTACAAACACCTGTAATAATTGCCACACAGCCGTGAATTATGATTTCAATAAAGTAAAAATTCCTGACACGCCGCCGTTTAGTAACCAGGTTTTTTAAAATAAACTCATGACCAACCAAACTGCTTTATCCAAAATATTATCTTTCTTTTTAGTGAAGATTATTATTGGTATTGCAGTAGTTGGTGGTTCCGTTTTTATTATAGAATTGTTTCGACAATTTTTACTTGATCAAGCATCATTAACTGACAATAAAAAAAATGTTATCGTAGCAATTTTAGATGCACTTGCAGCAATATCCAGTTATATTTTTCTTTTTAGAGTTTATGAGAAAAGAAAGATTAAAGAATTAAGTTTATCAACCTTCTCAAGAAATGCAACCATTGGTTTTACAACAGGAATTGGCTTACAATCGATTTTTATTTTAGTGATTTATTTGTTTGGTAATTATTTCATTAAACAAATAAATCCAGTCTCATTTCTCTTACCTGCTTTTGCCGCCGCTTTTACTGCAGGCTTTGTTGCTGAAATTTTAATAGTCGGAGTATTTTTTCGTGTCACAGAAGAAAGATTGGGAACCTTAATTACTTTATTAATTTGCTTTGTATTTTTTATAGTCATGCATATAAATGTAAAAGGCGCAACAACAATTTCAGTTTTATCAACTGCGATACAAGCCGGTGTTTTACTTCCTGCGGTTTATATATTTTCAAGAAGTTTATGGGTTCCTATATTTCTTCATTTTGCCTGGGATTTTTCTGAACCCGGAATATTCGGCGGAATTAACCCCGGTCTTTCAATTGATAAAAGTTTATTTACAAGTAACATATCAGGTTCGCCATTATTGTCCGGCGGAAAAATGGGTCCGCAAAATTCAATACAATCATTAGTGCTTTGCCTGATTGCCGCTATCATATTTTTATGGTTAGCAAAGCAAAAAAATCATCTCATAAAACCATCCTGGAAAAAATAAATTGCTTTTGTTGACAACTAAAGATTATAAAATAATTCACCCTTAGCAAACCTGAAAGTAAATGGTGATGTATGTTTGTATTTTGCAGTAATTTCACCGCGAAAATTTATTCTAATTAACAATTATGGCTGAAAAAATTTTAATGCCGCGTTTAAGCGATACAATGACAGAAGGCGTGATTGCTGCCTGGCACAAAAATGTTGGCGACCCTGTAAAAAAAGGCGATTTGCTTGCTGAAATTGAAACCGATAAAGCAACGATGGAACTGGAAAGCTATAAAGATGGTGTGTTGCTGCATCGTGGTGGTGAAGATGGTGCGAAATTGCAGGTTAATGATTTGCTTGCAATAGTTGGCGATAAAGGAGAAGATGTTAGCGGGATGATTGGTGGTAATGGCAAACAGGATGCTGATTCCAAGCCGCAGGATGCAAGTAAAAAATCTGAAAAAGAAAACACGAAACCGGAAACACAAACAGATAAGCAGGTACAAGGTACAGGTAATAAGGAAAATGCAGATAATAAACAACCCGAAAATACTGATGTAAAACCTGCAACCAGTAACCAGCAGCCTGCAACAGAAAATGTTGATATTTCGAAAATGGAAGAAGTGGTTTTGATGCCGCGCTTAAGTGATACTATGACTGAAGGTGTAATTGCATCATGGCAAAAAAATGTAGGTGATGATGTGAAGAAAGGAGACATTCTTGCTGAAATCGAAACCGATAAAGCAACGATGGAATTGGAAAGTTATAAAGATGGAAAGCTTTTATACCAAGGTGCAAAACAGGGCGAAAAAATTGCGGTGAATGAGTTGCTTGCAATAATTGGCAAAGAAGGGTTTAATGTTGATAAATTTGTTGCTGCTGCAAAAGGTAGTGGCACGCAACAACAGGAGCCTGTTGCAAAAGATAATGCAGATGAGCAAAAAGCTGAAGGTGATGTTTCTAAAACTCAATCAAATGGTGTACCACAACAAGAAGTAAAAAAACAGGAAGCGCAGCCCGAACAGCAGGTTGTAAATGAAGGAAGAATTTTTGCTTCGCCGCTTGCTAAAAAATTAGCAGAAGAAAAGGGTGTTGATTTAAAATATGTAAAAGGCACCGGCGATAATGGAAGAATAACAAAGAGCGATATTGATAATTATAAGCAGCCTTCCGCTGACCGTACATTGTCTACAGAAAACGAACAACCATCTGTTGAAGCGCAACAGTCAACAGTTGAAAGTGAACAGAAAAAGCAACAGCCTGTTGCAGCGCCAACAGTTTCTTATACAAAAGAAGATTTTGAAGAAGTGCCTGTTTCGCAGATGCGTAAAGCAATTGCACGAAGACTTGCGGAAAGTAAATTTACTGCGCCGCATTTTTATTTAACGATGACGATTGATATGGATGCTTGTGTTGCTGCACGTGGAAAATTGAATGAAACAAGCCCGGTTAAGCTAAGCTTTAATGATCTTGTTTTGAAAGCTGTTGCCGTTGGGTTAAAACAACATCCAAAAGTAAACAGCAGTTGGCTGGGTGAAAAAATTCGCATCAATCATCATGTAAATATTGGTGTTGCCGTTGCAGTAGAAGAAGGTTTGTTGGTTCCGGTTGTGCGCTTCGCTGAAACAAAAACATTAAGCCAGATTGCAACTGAAGTAAAAACATTGGCTGACAAAGCAAAGAATAAAAAACTGCAACCTGCGGAATGGGAAGACAGTACATTCACCATTTCTAATCTCGGAATGTTTGGTATTGATGAGTTTACTGCAATCATAAATCCGCCGGATGCATGTATACTTGCTGTTGGTGGAATATCAAAAATTCCTGTTGTAAAAAACAATACAATTATTCCAGGCAATGTAATGAAAGTAACGTTGAGTTGCGATCATCGTGTTGTGGATGGTGCAACCGGTTCTGCATTTTTACAAACGCTGAAAGGCTTGCTGGAAGAGCCTTTGAGAATGATGGTTTAATCAATCAAACAAAAATTACAAATAACTAAGCCACCACTGATGGCGGCTTTTTCTATATTGATCAAACCACTTGCAGGGCTGGTATAAAACAATAATTACAAACAACCATATTAAATAAAGAATCCATAAATTAAAACCAAAATGTTGCGGACGAAATAAGAAAGGTGTGTTTAAATCAATAATATCTTTTGAAGTATGTGCTGTTGCAAAAAATAAAACCACGCAAATAATATGTATCAAATAAAAATGCAGCACATAATAAAAAAATGGTACTCTGCCATACATACTTAAAATATTGGTGAACTTGTTTTGAACAGTTTCAATCAAAGACAGAAGTATTAATGCAGGCCCAATCGTCATGCACAAATAACATAATGAAGGTGGATATTTGGATGCATTTAAAAATGATAAGAAGGTATATAATCCATTCTTTTGTGTTGACCAATGAACAGGATCGCCGTATGAATTAATAAATCTTATTATAATAAAAAACATAGTAACTGCAATACCAAGGTTTAAAATCTTTTTTCGCCTTTCTGCTGCTTCAATATTCTTTTTATAAATAGTTCCAAAACCATATCCTAATAACATTATGCCTGTCCATGGAAGAATGGCATATAAATCAAAAATGAAACGCTAGTTTCCGTATTTAATCTGCGTTCCAAATGCAGTAAAAAATATACTCATCAAAATATGTTCTGTTCCTTGTTGCGGTATTGTTATGTAATCAATTATATCATGTCCAAACACGATAATTATTCCCAGGGCAATAATAACTTTCATTGATGTACGAACAAGTAAACCCAAAATAATCATACTCCAACCAATTGCCCATATAACCTGCCAGATAAAAAGATTATACAGCGGGTTGAAAGTAAATGCGAGAGTCAAAACTATATTCTCAACCAATACTAACCATAATCCTCTTTTGATAAGAAATATGCTCAATTCTTTTTTTGATTTTCTTTGGCCGGCAAGAAATGCTGATGTGCCTGATAAAAAAACAAATACAGGCGCACAAAAATGTGTTATCCATCTTGTAAAAAATAATTGCGGCGTTGTTGTGGCGAGATTAGTAGGCGAATCAGTAAAAGCTGTTACGTGAAAAAAATCACGCACATGGTCAATCGCCATTATAAGCATTACAATACCACGTAAAATATCTATTG
>JBDUEO010000300.1:0-4709 GCA_040002335.1 Parafilimonas sp.
CAGGGAAATGTTGATCCAAGGCTTGACTGGACTGTTGGCAGAAGGGCTGTTCCATACTTAGACTGGACGAGCGAATATTTCGATCCCAATTATACAATGTACAATAATTACTGGGTTGGCTATCCTTCAAATCCTGGTTCTGATCCTGCTTTTGGCTGGATAAATGACAGAACTTTTGGCGGCCCTTATAACCCTGTAAAAAATAATTATCGCGCAAGCCAGGTGGGCACTTACAGCGATGTGTATGCGCAAGGATATTTACTTGGCAGCGCCGTTAATTATAGTATTATACGTTTTGCAGATGTATTGTTGTGGGCTGCAGAATGCGAGGTAGAAAACGGAAGTTTAAGCCGTGCACAGGAACTTGTAAATTATGTACGTGCAAGAGCAAGAGACGGGCGTACTGTTCCTGTTACGTATGATTATGAAGGCAGCTATTATGCTTCTGCTAATTATTCCGTTGATACATACAAGGATCCATGGACAAGCCAGGATGATGCGCGTAAAGCCGTACGTTTTGAAAGAAGGCTGGAATTTGGATTAGAAGGCCAGCGCTTTTTTGATCTTGTACGCTGGGGTATTGCGGCAGATTATATTAATAGTTATTTAAGTGTTGAAAAAACAAGGATACAACACCTTAATGGTGTAAATTTTGTTGCTGGTAAAAATGAATATTTTCCTATTCCACAGCAGGAAGTTGATTTAAGCAATTCAAATGGTAAACCATTAATACAACAAAATCCAGGCTATTAAAAAAGGTGATAAATACAAGCACACTGCAAGCAGTAAACGGAGAGGTCTGTTTGCTGCTTCTTCATTATTATACATACTACTTTTTTGCATTTCAACTTTTACAATTTCTAAAACATATTCTCAAAACAAAACTTATTACGTTGATAATATTACCGGCAACAACAACAACAACGGTACAACGGAAAAATCAGCATGGAAAACATTGGATAAATTAAACAACATAATTTTTTATGCGGGCGACCAAATTCTTTTAAAACGAAATGAAATTTTTGAAGGTTCGCTGCAACTTCATGGATCTGGAAATAACGATCATCCAATTACGTTAAGCAGTTTTGGTATGGGAGAAAGGCCTGTAATAAATGCGGGCAATCACGAATGCGCAGTTACAATTTTAGATGAACAATATTGGAATGTATCAAACATTGAAACTACAGGTGGTGATAAAGCAGGAATTTTTATTGGTTGTAGAAAAGATGATCTGTTATTAAACAACATCAGCATTACCAATTGTTATGTGCATGATGTTGGCGATACATCTAAGATAGATTGGGATTATTCAAAATCAACCGGTGGAATTATTGTAGTAAATGGTTCGTTTAATAATGCAGGCCAACCTGTTTTTTATAATTCAGTATTTAATAATGTTGTGGTTGATGGTTGTTTAGTTCGTTATAATAATAAATGGACTTGCATAAGCATCAGCTCAGGTAAAAAAAATGGAAAAGGTGGCATTGCCAACTACATTAAAAATTGTACGGTTGAATATTCTGCTGCAGATGGCATTAGAATGAATGGCGTGAGAAATAGTTTTATTGAATATTGCGTGCTATACAGAAATGGAGCGTGGCCGAAAATTGAAGGCAGAAATCTTGGCGGCCTTGGCGCCTGGTTCTTTGATGCTGAAAATTGTACCATACAGTTTTGCGAAGCATCTTATGTGGGAGCTAATACTTCAGATGGCGGCGCGTTTGATATTGATTATTGGCAAAAAAACAGTACGGTGCAATATTGTTATGGACATAATTGTGCAGGATATGGTGTTTCTGTTTTTGGTGCTGATGCTGCTTTTCCAACAGTAAATTCTACTGTGCGGTATAATGTGTTTTGCAATAATGGAAAAGATACTGCTTTTGCATACCAGGGAGATTTTTATGTGTACACCTGGAATGGCGGTTCATTGAATGGTGTAAATATTCATGATAATATCAGCTACTGGAACCCGGCACGCGATGCGCCATCGTTAAAGCACGATGCAAGTTATACAGGAAATAATTCCAACAGTTTCACGCATAATATTATTTATTCAGACGAATATTCATTTGTCTATTCCAGGAATAATACATTAAAATGTGATAGTAATATTTATTGGTCGAATGCTGCTTCACCTGTTTGGAGTGATACTAAAAACAAGTATTATTCTTTGAGCGATTGGCAAAAAAATAGCGGGCAGGATGTGCATAGCAGTTATACCAAATATGCGAAGCAAATTCCTTCATGGTATAAATATAAAATACCTGCAAAGCCATTCAGAAAAAATGAAAATGATAGTGATATCAAACAAGGTTCAAAAGCTCCGGTCTTTAATGTGAATGCAATTAATCAGCAAAAGATAAATCTTGATGATTATAAAAGAAATCCTGTGCTACTTTGTTTTATCAGCTTGCAAAATTTATCACAATTAGTATTTATTAAAAGCATGCAAAAACAGTATGAAGAAAAAGGCTTGAAAATAATATTGATTGATGAATCATATCTCACAAACGCTTCGTATGCAAAGCAGGAAACCTTACTTAATTTTATTAGCGATCATGAATTAAAAGATATTCCGTTGATAACAGATAGCGATAGTTTGAATCTTGCAGAGAAATATAATGTAACACTTGCGCCAACATCTTTTCTTATTGCAGGTAATATTATTTTAAATAAATGGGAAAACCTGGCGCTGCCTGCACAACTTGCTTTTGCAATAGAAGATGCATTAAAAAAATAAAAGTTATTGTAGATAACATAAATAAGATATAATATGAAAAAGCTGCTTTTTATTTTCTGTGTTCTTTGCTTTCAGCATTTGCATGCACAGAATGAAAACCATCACTCAACATTAAATTTTACATCAAAAGAAATTTCTCGTGTTGAGGTTAATGGTAATTATAATTATCAACCACAAGCATTTGATTCTGCCAACAATCAAATTAAATGTCAAGCTGAAAATTTGCCTGCATGGTTAAGCTGGAACGCCTCTGCACAAAGCATTTCAGGCACAACAACAAAAGCAGGCCAATACCCAATTGATATAATTGCTTTCACAAATGCTGCTACAACACATCAGCGTTTTATGCTTACAGTGTATGATAAACAAACAACAAATATTTTGTGTTTGGGAAATTCCATAACAAACGGTGTTGATACATTCAACAGTTATCGTCGTGATCTTTGGCAGTTATTACATGCCGGTAATTATAATTTTGATTTTATCGGTTCATGGAGTAAACATGCAATGGGAACAGATGTTCCAATTCCTGATTTTGATATGGACAATGAAGGGCATAGCGGCTGGACTTTTGAACATATTTTACAACCGCCATCATGGGATAGCGTAAGGGGAAATTTGCATGAATGGATAAAAACATATTCTCCGGATATTGTATTAATTGAGCTTGGAACGAACGATGTTTTTCAATGCAGAAAACCAGCCGATATGTTTGCCAACTTAAATGTGATATTGTATTTGCTGCGTGAGAAAAATAAGAACGTAAAAATATTTCTCGCTCAAATTCCGCCGCTTGGTGCACAATGGAGCGATAAAAAATTGTGTGGGAATGATACAACATATCATGATGCAATTGTTGATCTGAATAATCAAATTGCTTCATATGCAAAAGAACATTCAACAAATCAATCACCAATAATTGTTATTGATCAATACACGAATGTTGATCCTTCAGTTGATATGTTTGATGACATTCATCCTAATACAAAAGGAGAGAAGATAATGGCGCAAAGATGGTTCGATGCGATACAGCCTTACTTAAAAAAGTTATAATTAAAATCAATCAGGCATTATACATTTCCATTTGCAAACGTGTTTCTTCAAGATCAAGCTCTTTTTCAATTTTGCGTACAATCTCTTCACTTGCATTTCCTTTGCGATGCATTTGCGATAGTGTTTTTCTTTCTATATCCAATAAATCAAGTTGCATTTTAGAAAAATCATTAAAAATATTTCCTGGTAACTTCTGCCCTTTTCCAAAATAGTTTGCAGGCAAATCTGTTTTTTGCAAACGGTTATATTTTACTTCATATTTACTCTTAATATTGTGCAACAATTCATCGGAACTGAGCGATAAATTATCTTCAATATAATTGATTGCCGAAGTAACCACTTTAGTGCGTACGTCATATTCTTCCGCAACAATAGAGTAAGGTTTCAATTTTATTTTGCGGATGATCCACGACAGTGTTGAACCCAGCAACACCAATGTTGAAAGTATAACACAGAATGTAAGATATATGATCAAATTGCGGTGCGGGAATTCAGTGCCGTCTTTCATCGTCATCGGCAAAGCCAGTGCAGCAGCCATTGATACTACACCGCGCATTCCTGCCCATCCAAACACTACCATGTTACGCGGATCAAAAATTTCTTTTTCGCGAATGCGTTTGCTCAACCATCTTGGTAATAAAGTAGATGGAACTGTATAAACAAAGCGAACAATAATTACTACAAAACTTATTGTTAACCCATAAATTATTAATGAAGATGTTGAATAATCATGAATGCCCTGCATTACACTGCGCAACTGCAAACCAATAAGAATAAAAATTAAGCTATTAAGAATGTACACCACTACATCCCAAACTGCATACGCCATTATTCGTGTTTGATTACTGAAAATTTCTCCTGAACGTAATGATACAAACAAACCTGTTGATACAACAGCCAATACACCTGACAC
>JBDUEO010000301.1:0-4702 GCA_040002335.1 Parafilimonas sp.
TGTATCAATCTTATTTTATTTCAACCTCAAACACTTTGATGTCCTCAAAATAGCCCGATAATTTATCGCCTACTACACATTCACCAACACCTGCAGGCGTTCCTGTATAAATAAGATCACCAATATTTAAAGCAAAATATTGGGAAATATCGGCAACAATACGATTGAATGAAAAAATCATATCCTTACTGTTACCTTTTTGTACAGTGTTATTATTTAATTGTAATGAAAATTCAATTGGTTTTATTATTGTTTCTTTTGAAGGTGTTTGCCATTTACCAAGTATGGCAGAATTATCCCACGCTTTTGCTTTTTCCCAGGGTAAACTTTTTTTCTTTAATTCTGATTGAACGTCTCTTGCCGTAAAATCAATACCAACCGTTATCCAGTCATAATATTTTGAAGCATGTACTTCTTCAACATATTTACCATTTTTTGAAACATGTAATACAAGTTCTGCTTCATAATGTAATTCATTGGTAAACTGAGGATAATAGAAAGGAATATTTGGCAGCAGTAAAGCGCTTTTTGGCTTAAGAAATATTACAGGTTCCTCCGGAACTTCATTGTTCAGTTCTTTGGCGTGTTCGATGTAGTTTCTGCCTACGCAAAAAATTTTCATGGTGCTTAGATTTAGTTTTAGCAATTAATGCAGGTTGTTTTATGTTTAAGATTTGAATAGTTAAATATAATAAAACTATCATTCCTGCAAAAGCATTTATTCTTCTGCAACAAATTTTTTTCCATTCACAACATTCATTGCTTTTTCAATACCGATGGCAGAAAAATTTTCAATTACTTCAGAACAGTATTCAATTTTTTTCCAAACAAGTTTTAATTCTTCCGGCAACCATTTCGTTAAAACAAAATCTGCCTGCATACCTTTTGGATAATTGTTGCCAATGCCAAAACGCAGCTTCGGATATTTATCGGTACCAATAGCAAACTGTATATCTTTTAAACCATTATGGCCGGCATCACTTCCGCCAGGCCTTAGCCGCAAACCATCAATTGGTATTGCAATATCATCAACAACAGTAAGTGTATTTTCAAGCGCAATTTTTTCAGCATCCAACCAATATTTAAAAGCTCTTCCGCTAAGGTTCATATAAGTAGTTGGTTTTATGCAGATGAAAATTTTGCCTTTCCATTTCACTTCTGCCTTTTCAGCAAGCCGCACGGTTTGAAACATTCCGCCATGTTTTAGCACAAATGCAGTTACCACATCAAACCCAATGTTATGGCGTGTATGTTGATATTCATTGCCAATATTTCCTAAACCAACAATTAAAAATTTCTGCATACGCTGAAAGATAAACCATCAATATAAAACAAAAAAAGTCTCCCAATAAATCGGGAGACTTAAATAATTTAAAAAGAATATTACTTTTTCTTTTCTTCTTTTGCCGGCGCAGCTTTTGCGGCTGGTGCGGCAGCTTTTGCAGCCGGTGCTGCTGGAGCTGTTGTAGCTTCTTCCTGTTTTAACTGGCGTGTTAATACAACAGAAGCAATAGGAATTCTTGGCGAATTCATGATCTCCATGTTATCTTCCTTTACGTCTTCAACACGAATGTTTTCATTTAAATTAAGCTTCGTGATATCAACCTCAATATTTTCTTTTAAATATTTTGGTAATGTTTTCACTTTAAGCGATTTCATTTTCATAACCAACTTTCCACCTTCTTTTACACCGTTTGGTATGCCGTTAAATTTTAGCGGCAAATCAGCTACTACTTTTTTGTTCTCTACCAGTTCAAGCAAATCAATATGAATCAGGTTGTCTTTTACCTTATCAAACTGAAGATCTTTTAAAATACAAGTGTACGTTTTGCCATCTACCTGTACGTTTGCCAACTGAAACTGTGATGTGTAAACAAGAGTTTTAAATGCCTTTGCAGGAGCAGAAAAATTTACTTCCTGCGCACCCCCGTAAATTACACCAGGCACAAGTTGCTGAGAGCGAAGCTGGCGGGTGGCTTTTTTGCCAAGTTCGGTCCTCAGTTGTCCTTCGATTGTAATTGTTTTCATTTTGTTTTTATTATTGTTTGCCCCCATTTCCGCAGCGCGGATTGAGGAAGTTAAAAAATACAATTTTTCTTTTTTGGTTTTCAGCTTTTGTTTTTCATGGCATCGCTTCTGAAGCCCGTCCTCAACTTGATTAGGGATCACTCCCTTCTACTGTGGTTTTTTATGGCAGGTTTGAGCTTCAATTCTGCCTCTCTGCAAAGTCTCTTGACTTTAAAAAATTTGTGCGCTACCTATCCCGCATTTGCGAGTGAATAAACAAGCTGGTAATACTTTTGTTTTCGTAAGCATTTCTTATTGCTATCGCAAAAAGATCGGCTACAGAGATAACCTTAATTTTTGGAGAGGGCTTTTTCATTTGAATTGTATCACACACCACAAGTTCTTCCAAAACACTGTTTTCAATATTTTCCAATGCCTTTCCACTTAAAACCGGGTGCGTACATAAAGCCCTTACGCTTCTTGCACCATTTTCTTTTAAAAGAGCTGCGGCCTTTGCCAATGTTCCCCCGGTATCAATAATATCATCTATTAAAACAATATCCCTGTCTTCTACATCACCTATTAAAACCATGCTTGCTATTTCGTTAGCCCGCTTGCGGTGCTTATCGCAAATAGCCATATCTGCGTTAAAATAGCTGGCAATTTCCCTAACACGATTTGTACTTCCTACGTCGGGGGCGGCAAAGGTAAGGTTTGGCAACTTAAGTTTTTCTATGTAAGGAATAAAAATGGCCGAACTATCAAGGTGATCTACCGGTATATCAAAAAAGCCCTGTATTTGCGGCGCATGTAAATCCATGGTTATTACCCTATTAGCGCCGGCAGTTTCTAAAAGCGACGCTACCAGTTTAGAACCAATGGCAACCCGCGGCCTGTCTTTTCTATCCTGCCGTGCATAACCATAATAAGGAATAACAGCGATGATCTTGTAAGCACTGGCACGTTTGGCAGCATCAATCATCAGCAATAATTCCATTAAATTATCTGTTGGCGAGCAGGTACTTTGTATCAGAAAAACATAATCGCCACGAATACTTTCCAGGAAAACAGGCTGAAATTCACCATCACTAAATTTCTGGATGTTGACTTTGCCGGCGGGTGCACCAAAACATTTTGTAATTTTTGCGGAAAGTTCCTGCGATCCGGTTCCCGAAAAAATTTTTACTGATGGATTCATAATAGTAAAATAGGCGGCGAAGATAGAAATTCAAAAAAGAAATATTAATTTGATGCTTTATAATTTTTTACAATGCCTGATAACTCTATTAAAAACTGGGCGGCAGACGACAGGCCCAGAGAAAAATTGCTGCTGAAAGGTTATGACGCTTTAAGCAATGCCGAATTACTGGCTATTCTTATAAATAATGGTACGAAAGATAAAAGTGCTGTTGATGTTGCTAAAACTGTACTGGCTGCTGTTGATAACGATTTACAAAAGCTTGGAAAATTATCAGTAAAAGAAATTTTAAAACTAAAAGTAAAAGGCATTGGTGAAGCAAAAGCCGTAACTATTGCTGCTGCTTTGGAATTAGGTTTAAGAAGAGATGTGGCATCAAAAAAATTAGAGATTGTTTTTAAAAGTAAAGATGTGGCTGAATATTTAAGAGCGCAATTCAAATTTAAAAAACACGAAATATTTGCCGTGCTATATTTAAACCGCGCCAATAAAATAAAACACTCTGAAATTGTTAGCGAAGGCGGAATAACAGGCACTGTTGCTGACCCAAGAATTATTTTAAAGAAAGCATTGGAAAATGATGCGGTAAATATTATTCTTTGCCACAACCATCCGAGTGGAAGTTTAGAACCAAGCCGCGCCGATGAAGAACTAACCAAAAAAATTACCGAAGCCGCAAGCTATTTTGATATAAAAGTATTAGACCATATTATAGTGAGCGAAGAAGGTTATTACAGTTTTGCTGATGAAGGTTTGTTGTAATTAATTATCTGCACTTTTTATAGAATACCGCAAATCGTTTGGATTGCGTTGCCCATAATTCATTTTAAAATTACTTAAATCGGGTTTGTATTTTCTTGTGCGCTGTAATTCGTAATTATATATTGTTTGCCCAAGCTGGTAAAGAAACGGATGGCCAATTGTTTCGTAATCATATTTATCATCGTTTAAAATATCATCGCTGTTTACATATACAGTTGCAGTAAGCATAAACTCAATTTTATTCGTGAAGTCAACTATGTAAGATGCGTCGGTTAAAAACCCGTAAGACCAGCCAACTTTATTAAACACGCGGATATTTAACGGCATTGTATGTATACTGTTTTGAAAGAAAAATTTTACGTAACTATCATAATATTCTGTTGTATCATATTTTGGAAAACTGGTTTCAGAAGGATATTGTGAAAGATATTGTTTCAAAAAAATATCATCTTCTTTTGTAAGGTTAAACCGTTGCTTTTTTGGAACGGATAATGGAAATAAAACAGACTGTAATATTTGTTGCAAATCCTGCAATGGCAAATTGTTTGCCTTTGTAAAATCTATCGGTTCATTTATCAAACTGTCGTTGGCATCATAATGCGCTTTACCAATTTTTATATTGTGCGAAAAATCAAATGAATCTTTATTATACAGTATTGATTGCTTATAAATAATTTTTCCTTTTTTATCAATAAGAGTTGTTGGGTTTGTGTGCCGGTTTTCATCTTCTGTAAA
>JBDUEO010000302.1:0-4658 GCA_040002335.1 Parafilimonas sp.
AAACCATACCTATTTTCAGCCGCACAAAAATGGGATGCATGTCATAAATATTTTCCTGATGCAGCATCATTTTTCCATCTGCTTTAGCGCCGGGAATTAATTCATGCATACGATTGATGCAACGCAAAAAAGTTGTTTTGCCGCATCCTGACGGACCCATCACAGCAACCACATGGTTCTGCGGAATCTCCATCGAAACATTCTTCACCGCATGATTTTCGCCGAAGTATGCATTGAAATTTTCAGTCTTTATAATTGTACGTTCCATCTTCTTGTTGAAATCTTTGTAAGGATGTTTAATAGTAAAACCCAAATGAGTAAAATGAGTGAAGCGCCCCATGCAAGATTGTGCCAGTCTTCGTACGGGCTGGTTGCATAATTAAAAATAAGTAACGGTAAACTTTGCATTGGCTTGCCAATATTGGTGCTTAAATATGGATTACCAAAGGCTGTAAATAATAACGGCGCAGTTTCGCCTGCAATTCTTGCAACAGAAAGCATTACGCCTGATAAAATTCCGCTTATGCCGCATGGCACAACTACTTTTAATATTACGCGATGATAAGGTAATCCCAAAGCAAGTCCGGCTTCTTTTAACGAGAACGGAATTAATTTCAACGTTTCTTCTGTTGAACGAATGATGATAGGCAACATCATTATACTTAATGCGATGCTGCCTGAAAAAGCAGAGAATGTTCCGATGGGTTTTACAATCCAAAAATAAATTACAATACCAATTACGATTGATGGAATGCCTTGTAAAACATCAACGGCTAAGCGGCTCCAGTAAGATAATTTACCTGTTCTGTTTTCGCTTAAATAAATGCCACACATAATACCTATCGGCACTGCAATTAAAGACGAAATAAATACGATTATCAAACTGCCGACAAGCGCATTGGCAATGCCGCCGCCAATTTCACCAACAGGTTTGGGAACATTGGTAAGAAAATGCCAGTTGATATTGGTAACACCTTCTTTAAATATGTAAAATATAATTGCAATCAATGGTAATGTTATCATAAACGCAAGCGTAAAAATTAAAACCTGTGCGGCTTTACTTTTTGCTTTTCTAAATTTAATTCTTGGGTTCATCATTTTTTAAATCTCTTTTAATATATTCTAAAAACAGTAAATAAATTTCAAGCGTTATTTCGTCGAAGGAAAAATTCTCTTATCATTCAACCACTTTCAATTTATGAGATGTCTCGTTACTTCAACATGACGTTCATAGTTTATTATTATGAAACAACTTGTCATTACTTGTTACGATTATTTTTATCATCATCACTCTTGTGTAAACTTTTTTATAATTCTTTTTCCAATCATATTAATTACAACGGTAACAAGAAATAAAACAAGGCCTAATTCAATTAATGCAGATAAATAAACACTGCGGTCTGCTTCTGTAAATTCATTTGCAATTACACTTGCCATTGTATTACCTGGTGCAAATATGCTGGTAGGAATAATGCTTGTATTTCCTATTACCATTGTAACCGCCATCGTTTCGCCCAAAGCCCTGCCAAGCGATAATAAAATGCCCGCGAATAAACCAGATTTTGTATAAGGAAGAATGACGCTTTTTATTACTTCGTATCTTGTTGCGCCCAAAGAATACGCGCCTTCTTTTAATGATTGCGGAACTATTTTTATCATCTCTCTTGCAATGGATGCAGCATAAGGAATGATCATTATTGCAAGCACAACAGAAGCCGTAAATATGCCGATACCATAAGGAACAACACCGAGTTCCATTTCGAGGCTGCGTACCATCGGCACTAATACGATCAATGCCCAAAAACCATAAATAACAGAAGGTACTGCCGCAATTAATTCAACTGCATTTTTCAAAAGGTTTGAAAGCCAGCCTTTGCTGTTGTATTCACCTAAATAAATAGCAACTGCAAATGAAAACGGAATAGAAATAATTAATGCGAGAAATGAGGTTAGCAACGTGCCCAATAAAAACGGAAAAGCGCCATATACATTTGTAACAGGATTCCATGTTCTGCCCCACAAATATTTTAACCCTAATGCTTTTATTGAAGGCATGGATTGAACAACCAGTGTAAGAAAAATGCCAAGTACCAAAACGATCATTATAACTGCGACAGCTATTAATGAGCGCTTAAAAAAACCTTCCCATTTTATTTGTTTATAAGGACGCGCAGCTTTTTTGGCTTTAAGTTTTTCCATTATATCCTGGTAAGATGGAACCCGGAAAGAAATATTTCCGGGTGTACTGATTGTTTTACTTTCCGCCATAAAATTTATTATAGTATGATTTGACCTCACCCCAACCCCTCTCCAAAGGAGAGGGACACAAACACAAACATTATTTTTATTGAAGAATAGGTTTACCATCATACGTAGCACTCTTCAAAATATTTTCTGCAACTGTTACTGCGGCTGGTGATAACGGCGCATAATCCAAGCCTGAACAATATTGCTGGCCATCATGAATATTCCACCATAAAAGTTTCACAACTTTAGATGCTCTTTCCTGAGAACGGTTATTATAATTCTGTTCTTTATAAATAAGCGCCCATGTAAAACCACTGATAGGATAACCATCAGCAGCATCAGTATTTGTTAAAGAAACTTTTGAATCTGCGGGTAACTGAATATTGCCAGCAGCACTTGTTGAAGCAATATTCGGCGTAATGAAATTGCCGGATTTATTTTGAAGTTTTGCAAAGCTCATATTGTTTTGAAGTGCATAAGCCAATTCAATATAACCAACGGCACCGGGTGTTTGTTTAATTAAACCTGCAACACCTTCGTTGCCTTTTCCACCTAAACCAATTGGCCAATTTATTGAAGAACCTTTGCCTACTTTATTGCTCCAATCATTACTTACTTTAGAAAGGTAAGTAGTAAAGATGTTGGTAGTTCCGCTGCCATCAGAACGATGTGCAATTACGATAGGCATGTTAGGCAACTTAACGCCTGCGTTAACTGCAGCAATGGCTGCATCATTCCACTTCGTAATTTTTCCAAGAAAAATATTTGCAAGTACAGCAGGTGTTAACTTAAGCGTATCTTTTAAATCAGGAACATTATAACTTATAGTTACAGCGCCTGAACACATAGGAATATGCAAAACAGGAACGCCGATAGTGCTGTCCTGTTCGCCATTAAGCGGCGCATCAGAATCACCAAAATCAACTGTTTTATTAGTTAATTGAAGAATGCCGCCACCTGAACCGATGGACTGGTAATTTACTTTTACACCTGTTTGCTGATTATAAACAGAAAACGCTTTTGAAAAGAAAGGATAAATAAAAGTACTTCCTGCACCCAAGATTGTATTGTCATCTGAATTGCCTGATGAAGCATCTGATTTTGTACTATCTGCACCATTCATTGAATTGTTTCCGCCGTTGCATGATGCAAGGCCGAAGCCTGCAAAAAGTAAACCTGCAAAAACTAAATTCTGAAGTTTCGAATTGTATTTCATGTTTTGTTTTTTTATTTTTAATTGTAACATGTAATTCGCCAAGTATGTGTTTTTGATATTCATATTATTATGGCTCATTTCATAATTGTTTTATTATTTATTTTTAATTGTATTTAGATTGATTTTTTATTTTCCGAAAACATAATAGAATGTAACGCGATAAACAAGATCGTTGCTGTTATACAAAGCCGCTGGTCCCTGGTTGGTATATTTATCATACCAAACATTTGGCATAAGATGTATATTTTTTGCAGGTGTAAAATCTAATCCCGCTGTTATAAATTGTTCTTTGGTGTTTGGATCGTTGTAACCTGAAGTGTTGCCTTTATACGCTGAATATTTACCGTTATCAATTTTATTGTCAGGATTAAATGCATCGTAACGTGCGAAGAAATTTAATTTATCTTTTACAATCGCGCCACGTACAAAAGCAGAAATGCCTTTTGCCTGTACGGTTAAAAGATCAACATTGCCCGTTGAAATTTCTGTAGCCTGGTTATCGTTAACAAGATTATTTGTATATGCTTCTACACCAACTGTAAACGTTGGAACGGTGTAAGCAACTGTGCCTTTAATCATACTTCTTGAATGTTCCAAACCATTAATTGGCGCAGAGCGTTGGTAATCGCCATAAATATTTACATACAATTTTTTATCAAGAAATTTGCCCCATATATCGCCATAAAACCATTTGTATTTATCGCCTTCAGGCTTTGCGCCGGTGCCATTGCCTACCATAAGATCGTAACCAAAATTGCCTTTTGACGGATCAAATTTTCCCTGTAGGGTTGCGCCTAAATCATAAGAAGGTGTGCCGCGTATATCTATGATTGTTTTTTCGATAGAACGATAACCCCAGATTGGTTCTGAAGACATGGAAAAGCCTGGTGTTGATACCTGTCCAAGAACAAGATCAGTTCCTTTCCAAACGTCTTTAATGCGCAGGTTTGCCAGCTTAATATAGAAAGCAAGTTTGTTATCAGTTAATGCCTCGCCGCTGGTTGCTCCATTTGCGGCTTCCAATAATAATTCAGCAGAAAATTTACTAGTGATATTATAATTGTAACCAAGATAAGCGCGTCTTATCTGGAAAGCATTTCTGTCTTTCGGAATGCCAGTGTACTGATTACTTCCGCCTCTGTTTAAAGTATCAGCATTTGCTTTATAATAATAGTCAGCAAAAACATAACCCCAT
>JBDUEO010000303.1:0-4634 GCA_040002335.1 Parafilimonas sp.
ACCTATTCCTGGTACATCACGAGGCAGATTTCTGGCCTCCGGGCGCTGCAAACGGATCTGACCGACCGAAACCGGAAAGACACGTTGCAGTTGCTTCGCGTTCAAAACGATTTGAACACCGTCGCGCTGGCAATGCGCGACATCCTGGACAACCACGAGCATTACCCCGTGACTGCATGGGCGGCGCAGTTCGATCGGATCCGGGTGGACCTCGCCGATGCGCTCCAGCGTGAAGAGCGCGTGGCGGTCGCCAGCCGCACGCCCGAACAGCGGCGCTACCTCAAAGCCTCGCTTGCGCAGTTCTGGGACGCGACTGCGCGCATGTTCGCGCTCGCCTCTCAGGGGAACGACGCGGACGCGCGCGAGCAGATCCAGCAGTCCCTTCAATCCAGGCAGGCCGCGCTCAGCACGACCGTCGCACGTCTGCTCGTCCAGAACAATGAGAGCGAGGATCAGACCGCTCAGCGCGTCCAAGCCATCTATGGCCAAGTGGCTCGGCAGGTGTACGGCTTTCTTGGCGTCACTCTCGTCGCGATCAGCGTGACGAGCCTCTATCTCATTCGCGCGAATCGCCGCGTCTACCTCGAACTGGCGATCCTGTCCGAGCGGCGGCACGACCTCGCGCAACAGCTGATCACGACGCGCGAACAGACGCTGCGGGAGATTTCACGCGAGCTGCACGACGAATTCGGACAGATTCTGACGGCGATGGGCTCGATGCTCGGCCGAGCCGGCAACCATGCACCGGAAGGCTCGGCACTTCGGGCGGAATTACGCGAGATCGGCGAGATTGCGCAAACGACGCTGGACAACGTGCGTGGCCTCGCGCAGACGCTCCACCCGTCCATTCTCGAGGAGGCCGGCCTCGACGACACCATCGCGTGGTACGTCTCTGGCGCGCACCGGCAAATCGGCGTGGAGGTGGCCTACGAGCGAGCGGGTCCGGCAGTGGCCGTGGCGGCCTCGATCGGCATTCACGTGTATCGTGTGCTGCAGGAGGCGCTCAGCAACGTTGCGCGGCACTCCGGATCGCGGTCGGCCCGGGTCCGCCTGCGGCTCGACGCGAGCATGCTGGAGCTCGAAATCGAAGACTCCGGCCTGGGCTTGAAGGCCGCCACGAACCGCCGCGGGCTGGGGATCGTCACGATGGCGGAGCGCGCCGAGCTGGTCGGCGGGACGATCGAATTTCTCGCGCCGCCCGGCGGCGGGACGCTGGTCCGGCTTCGTGTGCCGGTCGGAGGTGCAGAACACCATGGCGGATAGGATCACGGTGATGCTCGCCGATGATCATGCGCTGGTCCGGCGCGGCTTCAGACGGCTACTCACGGACGATCCCGAGATCGCCGGCGTCGGCGAGGCGATCGACGGCATCGAGGCGGTGCGTCTGGCAGCAGAGCTCAAACCGCGCGTCGTCGTCATGGACTGCGCGATGCCGCGCATGAGCGGCCTCGCAGCCACACGCGAGATCCTCGCGGCCGCGCCGCACGTGGCCATCCTGATGTTGAGCATGCATTCCGAGGAGACGCTCGTCCGCCAGGCCCTCGACGCCGGCGCGCGCGGCTACGTGCTGAAGAGCGCGCTCGATCTCGATCTGGCGGCCGCCGTCAAACGCATAGCGGCCGGCGAGACCGTGATCGATCACGACGCTGGCAGCCATCGATCGCTCGAGGAAGGACGGCAGGCGCTGACGCCTCGGGAACTGGAGGTGCTGCAGCTGATTTGCGCCGGGCAGTCCAACCGTGAAGTCGCGGCCACGCTCGATGTCAGCGCCAACACCGTCGCGGTCCACCGCGCCAACATCATGAGCGCGCTCGGCGTTCACAAGACGGCCGAGCTCGTGGTCTACGCAATCCACCACGGCCTGGTGCAGCTGCCATGACTCGCCGGGACCTGCTGGTTCTGCTGGGCGGCGCGGGCGTTGACGCCCTGCTGCCGCACACCGCGGCGGCGCCACCATCGCGACCCCTCGGCATGCGGTTCACCGACGTGACCGCGACGGCGGGCCTCGCCTTCCGTCACCATAACGGCGCCTACGGCGGCAAGCTCCTGCCCGAGACGCTGGGCTCCGGATGCGCGTTCCTCGACTACGACGCCGACGGCTGGCAGGACATCCTGCTCATCAACGGGTGCGACTGGCCGGGCCATCGTCGCCAGCGATCGACGCTCCGGCTGTACCGCAACAACCGCAATGGGACGTTCTCGGACGTCACGCGCGCCGCGGGCCTCGACATCGAGATGTACGGCATGGGCGTCGCCGTGGGCGATTCGAACAACAACGGCTTCCCCGACATCTTCATCACCTGCGTCGGCCAGAACCGGCTGTTCCGGAACACCGGCAAAGGCACGTTCGTGGACGCCACTCGCGCGAGCGGCCTCGCCGGCCGGACAGCGTTCAGCACCTCCGCGATGTGGGTCGACTACGATCGCGACGGCCGACTCGACCTGTTCGTCTGCAACTACGTGAGATGGTCCGCCGCACACGACGTCTTCTGCAGCCTGGACGGATCGCAGAAGTCCTATTGCACCCCCGAAGCCTATCGCGGCGAGACCTGCTGGCTGTTCCGCAACCGGGGCGACGGCACGTTCGAGGACGTGACGGCAACGAGCGGCGTCTTCGACACCAGTTCGAAGTCGCTCGGCGTGGCCGCGCTCGACGATGACCACGACGGCTGGCCCGACCTGTTCGTCGCCAACGACACACAGCCGAACAAGCTCTATCGAAACCAGCGCAACGGCACCTTCAAAGACGTGGCGCTCGAGGCCGGCGTCGCGTTCAGCGTGGACGGAAAAGCCCGGGCCGGGATGGGCGTGGATGCCGCCGATTTCGACAATTCCGGCCGTCCAGGCCTTGCCGTGACGAACTTCGAGAACGAGATGATCGCGCTGTATCGCTCGGTCCGGGCCGGATCGTACCAGGACGTCGCGCTGCAGGCCGGCCTGGGATTGCCGTCCCGCAACACCCTCGGATTCGGCTGCGTGTTCGCGGACATCGATCTCGATGGCGCCCTCGACCTGGTCGTCGCCAACGGGCACATCGACGAGACTGTGCGCAACATCCGCGGCAACGTCGGCTACGCGCAGCCACCGCAGCTGTTTCTCAATCAGGGCCGCGGGCAGTTCGTCGACGTGGCGGCGGCGGCGGGAGCGGCCTTCGCCACGCCGAAGATTGGGCGCGGACTGGCGTATGGCGATTTCGATCGCGACGGCGACGTCGACCTGCTGATGACGACGAACAATGGGGCGGCGTTCCTGTTCAGGAACGACCAACTGGCGGGTAACCGCGCGTTGCGGTTTCACCTCACCGGCACGCGGTCGAATAGAGACGCCATCGGCGCGGTGGTGCGGATCGTCTACGACGGCGCCTCGCAATCGCGCATGGTCAAGAGCGGCTCGAGCTACCTCTCGCAGTCGGAATTGCCGGTCACTTTTGGCGTCGGCGGCCGGGATCGCATCTCTCGGGTCTTCGTCGAGTGGCCCAGCGGCCGAACCGAAGATTACGCAGACGTCGAGACCGGGCGGGCGTACGACTGGATTGAGGGTCGGGGCATGACTCCGAGAGTCCGGTTTTGACGCGACCCGAGATCGACGCGGTCGCGATACCGTCCGGAGGCCGGCTGGATCGACGTCATTGAAACGAAGTAGCCACCCGAGCACGTGGATGTTCGTCACCGCAACGGCGTCGGATCACGCCCGCAACACAGCCGGGACGCTTATAATGGCGGCGATACACGATGCCGCAGATCGCCATCGTCAACATGAAAGGCGGCGTCGGAAAGACGACGACCGCGATTCATCTCGCAGCGGGCCTCGCGCGACAGGGCTCGCGTGTGCTGCTCATCGACGGCGATCCGCAGGGTAACCTCGGCCACGTGCTGGGCCTGCGGAGCGGGCCCACGATCCGCGAGCTGATGCTTGGCGAGGCCGCGGTCGATGCAGTGATCGTGCGTGGCGTGCGCGAGCGACTCGACGTCATCCCGTCCACGCCGGCGGCCTTCGGGATCGACATCCAGCTGGCTGCGGCGCCTTCGCGCGAGACGATTCTGGCGAGGAGGCTGCGCGGCCTTTCCGGCTACGACGCGGTCGTCGTTGACTGCTCGCCGGCCATGAGCCTGCTCACCTACAATGCGCTGCTGTTCGCCTCGGACATCATCGTCCCCGTCGCGATGGACGGCATGGCCATCCTCGGGGCCAGGCAGACCCTCGCCGGTGTCCGGGAGATTCGCAACGTCTGGCCCGAGCACCGTCTCGAGCTCATGGCGGTGCTGCCCACGTCAGTCAACGTCACGACCAACGCAACCCGCGCGGCCTACGAGGCCTTCGACGAGCACACCGAACTGCGGCATCGTCTGTACCGCCGTGGCATCCGTCAATGTATCGATCTGACGTATTCACTGACGCAAGGGCAGACCATCTGGGAGCACTCGCCGAGGAGCCGCGCGGCCCAAGACTACGACGCGTTCGTCCAGTTCGTCCGAGAGACTATCGGCGATCGCGAGCGGATGGAACACGATGCCAAAATCGAAAAAGCCAAAACCCACGTTTGAAGTGGCGCGCGTGGACCTCGGCGAAAGCCCCGCCGCGTGGGTGTACCGCTCCACTGCGCCAGTCCATTCCACCGCGTCGTCAGCCACGCC
>JBDUEO010000304.1:0-4631 GCA_040002335.1 Parafilimonas sp.
GCGGTTATGCAGTGGTTTATGAAAATGGCTATGTAACTATTTTAAAAGGTACCTGGAAGATTCGTGTATTGAAAGTTACAGATATTCCCATCACGTTTGATGGTAAAGCGCTGCATAATATTATGAACACATTGCCGGCAGTGCTTGCTGCTTATATGTTTCGCGATATTTCTATAGAAGATATAAGAAGTGGTTTAAGCACATTTATTCCATCGCCGGCATTAACGCCCGGCAGGTTAAATATGTTTGAATTTAAGAAGTGCAAATTCCTGGCAGATTTTGCGCATAATCCCGCAGGCCTTGAATTGCTTGGTGATTTTATTAATAAGATGGAAGGTTCGCCAAAGGTGGGTATCATCAGCGGAACAGGAGACAGGAGAGATGAAGACATTCGTGAATTAGGAAGATTATCAACAAGATATTTTGATGAGATCATTATTCGCTGCGATAAAAATTTACGCGGCAGAACTGCAGAAGAAATTGTGAATTTATTGGTAGAAGGTATTAATGAAGCAAAAACAAGAGATATTCCCGTTGAAATAATTTATAAAGAAGAAGAAGCCATATTATTTGCATACAATAATGCAAAGCAAGGCACGCTGGTAACAATAATGTGCGATGTAGTTTCTGAAGCGCTTGAATTTATAAAGAACCTTAAGGCAAAAGAAGATGCAGGCATAATTGGTTAAATATTGATGATTTTACCTAAAATGAAATTCATTTTCCATTTTTTAAAAACTTTCAACAGCGTAGTTTTTCCGTTTATATAAATTTTAAGATATAGCAAAAAAGCTTTCAGTTATTTTTGCCGCGCTATTGTACACATCTATATTATAACATGAGAAAAAAAATCATACAATATTTACTATTTGCGCTTTTGACATTTTCGTTTCAAACATCGTTTTCGCAGGACACATGGGATTTGCGCCGTTGTGTAGATTATGCCATGGCAAATAATATTACCGTTCAACAGGCAGATGTGCAGGCAAGGCTTGCTGCATTGCAAACTAAACTTTCAAAAAGCTCGGTTTTTCCAACATTAAATTTCAATACACAGGCAGGTTACCAGTTAGGCAGAAACATTGATCCTACAACGAACCAGTTTACCAATCAAAAAGTTTTTTTTCAAAGCTATAATGTACAGGCTGGTGTTACCTTATTTAATTTCTTCAATATAAAAAACAATGTACTTTCTTCAAAAGAAAATGAAGAAGCTTATAAGCTTAGCGTAGGCAAAGCAAGAAATGATATTGCATTGAACGTTGCCGCTGCCTATTTACAAACCTTGCTTGCTATTGAACAGGCGAATATTGGAAAGGTGCAAATAGACCAAACCACTGCGCAGCTAAACAACACACAAAAACTTGTGCAGGCGGGAAGTATGCCCGAGTTAAATGCTGCGCAATTAGAAGCGCAGCTTGCAACAGATAGCAGTACGTACATTGCTGCAACCGGCACCGCCGATCAAAATAAAATTTCTTTAATCGCTTTATTAAATTTAGATGAAGCAACACCTTTTAAAGTTGCAACACCTGACGTTGATAAAATTCCTATCCCGGCTTTATCAGCGCTTGATCCGGCGTATGTGTATCAACTTGCTGTAACTACACAACCTTTGCAGCAATCGGATAGTGTATTTATTTTAGCGAATGAATATGCGGTAAAAAGTGCAAGAGGTGCAATGTACCCGAGCTTAAGTGCGTTCGGGCAGCTTTCCACAAATTATGGAAGCACTTACCGGGAATTTTATTCTCAATCTGCTGTTGATACTGTGTTTACAAATGGTGGCGATTATTTTTTATTACCCAGTGGAAATACTACTGTAAAAAAACCAAGCTATTTAAAACAACTTGGCAACGACAACTTTAGCCAGGCAATTGGCTTGCAGTTAAACATTCCAATTTTGAATGGCAGGCAATCGAGAACAACTTATGAAAGAGCAAAAATAAATCTTGAGAATTCAAGGCTGCAATCACGTGCAGATAATCTTACTTTACAACAAAATATTTATACAGCATACAGCAATGCAGTTTCTGCTTTGGCAACATATAATTCAAGAACGAAAGCCGCCAAAACGCAGCAATATGCTTACGATCTCGCAACAAAAAGATATGAGATAGGCATTCTTTCAACAATAGATTACATTACTATTCAAACACAATTATTCACCGCAAAAATTGACCAGGTATCAGCTAAATACGATTACATTTTTAAAATGAAAGTGCTGGAATTTTATAAAGGCCAGAACGTTCAGTTTTAAGATTGATAAATAAACTTCTACATTATGAGTAAAAAATTAAAATGGATTATAGGCATATTGTTGATACTGATTGTGCTGCTTGTAATACTAAGTAAAGCCGGTGTTTTAGGTAAAGATGAAGGCACAAAAGTTACAGCAGAGAAAGCAATGAACCGTAACGTTACTGAAACAGTAACAGCTACGGGAAAAGTTTTTCCGGAAGTAGAAGTAAAGGTTAGTCCTGATATTTCAGGAGAAGTTGTTGAGCTAAATGTTGCAGAAGGAGATACTGTACATAAGGGGCAAGTGCTTGCAAAAATTTATGCTGACATTTATTCTTCACAAAGAGACCAGGCTGCTGCAGTAGTTGCGCAATCGCAGGCGCAGGTTTCAAATTCGCAGGCTCAATTAGGTGCGCTGAAAGCAACTTTAGATCAAACACAGGCAGCATATAACCGCCAGAAAACTTTGTTAGATCAGAAAGTAATTTCTCAATCAGAATTTGAAACAGCACAACAGGCGTATGAATCTTCAAAAGCAAATTACCAGGCAGCAATGAGTGGTATAAAAGCAAACCAGGCAAGTGTGCAAAATGCAATGGCAGGTTTAACGAGTGCCAATAAAGATTTGCAACGCGCTACTATAACTGCACCAATGGATGGCGTAATAAGTTTATTAAGTATAAAAAAAGGGGAACGTGTAGCAGGCAACAGTTTTAATGTTGGCACAGAAATGATGCGCATTGCAGACCTTAGCAGTATGGAAGTGCAGGTTGATGTGGGCGAAAACGATATACCAAAAGTAAAACTTGGTGATAGTGCTAATATTGAAATTGATGCATTTAACAACCGCAAATTTAAAGGAGTTGTTTACAAAATTGCAAACCCTGAAACATCGCTTACTGCAAGTGTAAGCTCATCATCAACATCGGTTACAAACTATGAAGTACATATAAGGTTGTTACCTTCAAGTTACAAGGATTTGATTGTAAAAGGCCAGCCTTTCCCTTTTCGGCCAAACATGACTGCCAGCGCAGACATTCAAACACAAACACACGACAATGTTTTATCTGTGCCATTAAATGCAGTTACAACAAGAAGTCTTGATGATGTTAAAAAAAGTGACAGCACATTTTCCAAAAAACATTTCAATACAAATAATACTGATGACAGCGATCTTGTAGAAGTTGTATTTGCTATTCAGCCAGATGGAAAAGTAAAACTTATGCCTGTAACAACTTCTATACAAGACATAAATTATATAGAAGTTACCAGTGGTTTAAAAGATAGTGCACAAGTGGTGACAGGTCCTTACGACGTTATAAGCAAAACCATGAAGCAAGACGATAAAGTAAAAGTTGTTACAAAAGATGAACTGGTGCAGGGTTTCCAAAAGAAATAGGTAACGTTGAAAGGCAAAATTAAAAAGTAAAAGCTTTAGGTATTTTTCACTTTTGGTTTTTTAATTTTAATTCGCTGTTACCTTTATCTTTTAAACTATAACATGCAATTTGGAATTCTTGGAAGCGGAAGTTGGGCAACAGCCCTTGCAAAAATTTTAACTGACGGTGGTGCAAATATTTACTGGCATGTTCGTAATGCAGATACCATAACGCATTTAAACCAGCGCCGTCATAATCCTCATTATTTAAGCAGCGCTTATTTTGATACAAACCGTTTGCATTTAAGCAGTAATATCAATTATGTTATTGAGGCCTGCGATACAATTTTAGTTGTAATTCCATCAGCTTATGTACACCAATCTTTAAGCTCATTAAATAAGGATGCTTTTGCAAATAAGAAAATAATATCAGCCATAAAAGGAATTCTTCCTGAAAAAAATCAGCTGCTGAATGAATATCTTGAAGAGAATTTTCAAGTTGATCTGAAAAATTATTTTACAGTACTCGGGCCTTGCCATGCAGAAGAAGTAGCAGCAGAAAAACTTTCTTACCTTACTTTTTCAGGTTTAGATACAGATACTACAAAACAGATCGCCGATCATTTCAACACAGCGTTTATTAAAACAAGTATTAGTGTTGATATTCTTGGCGTACAATATGCTGCTGTTTTAAAAAATATTTATGCATTGGGTGCAGGTATTGCACACGGCCTTGAATATGGCGATAATTTTTTAAGCGTTTACATTGCTAATGCTGCAAACGAAATGGTGCGCTTTTTAAGAGAAGTAAAACATGAAGCAACCAGCACTAATGTTAATTATGCGGCCTCAGTGTATTTGGGCGATTTGCTCGTAACATGTTATTCACTATACAGCCGCAACCGCATGCTTGGTAATATGATTGGTAAAGGCTATTCAGTAAAGGCGGCGCAGCTTGAATTGGGTATGATTGCAGAAGGATACAACGCCAGTAAATGTATACATATAACGA
>JBDUEO010000305.1:0-4608 GCA_040002335.1 Parafilimonas sp.
ATAATTGTTCAAGCCCTGTTTTTAATGAAGATGGAAAATATATTTACGTTGCTATCGCAGATAATTTTCAGCCGTATTACAGCGATATTGATAACACATTTATTTATGCAAATTCAAGCAAGATTGGTGTTATAAGTTTAAAAAAATCTACGCCTTCATTACTTGCACCAAAGAATGATACGGTTGCAATAAAAACAGATGAAGACAAATCAAACCAAAAGAAACCAGATGTAAAAAAATACAATAAAAAAGATACAAAAGATACAACTGCTGATGAAAGCAAGCCGGATGTTGCAAATGTTGATATTGATTTTGATGGTTTGGAAGATCGGCTGATAATACTTCCGTTAGACAATGGTAATTATGGAAACTTAAGTGCAGCAAAAGGAAAAATTATTTACCTGAAATTACCAAACACCGGCGTGGCTGACGATGCAAAGCCTTCGCTAAAATATTATGACATAGACAAGCGCGAAGAAAAAACAATTATTGATGATGTTGACAATTATATGCTTTCAGCAAACCAGGAAAAGTTGCTCATTCAAAAGGATAATAATTATGCCGTAATTGATGTAGATGAAGGCCAGAAATTTGATAAGCCGTTGCATTTATCTGATATGCAAATGATGATTGATCCAAAGCAGGAATGGCAGGAAATATTTACGGATGCATGGCGTATTGAGCGTGATTATTTTTATGACCCGAACATGCACGGTGTTGATTGGAATAAAACAAAAGAACGTTATTCAAAAATGCTTGCAGGTGCGATGACGCGTGAAGAAGTTGATTTTATAATTGGTGAAATGATTGGCGAATTAAGTTCATCACACACTTATCATGGTGGCGGCGATATAGAAGAAACAAAGAATGAAGATGTTGGTTATTTAGGTGTGAACTGGGAAGCCAATGGCAACTATTATAAAATAAAAAAGATACTGCGCGGCGCAGATTGGGATGCAGAAGCGCGTTCATCTTTAAATACTCCCGGCATTGATATTCACGAAGGCGAATATATATTGGCCGTGAATGGTGTGCCACTTACAACTGCGCAGGAACCTTATGCAGCTTTTCAGGGCCTTGCGAAAAGAACAGTTGAACTTACATACAATTCAACGCCATCATTTACCAACGCGAAAACAGCTATCGTTCAAACGATGGATAATGAATATCGCTTGCGCAATCTTGCGTGGATTGAAGACATGCGTAATAAAGTAGATAGCGAAACCAACGGCGAAGTTGGTTACATTTATGTGCCGAGTACTGGCATTGACGGGCAGAGTGAATTAATAAGACAATTTAATGCGCAATGGGATAAAAAGGCTTTAATAATTGATGAACGTTTTAATGATGGCGGTCAAATTCCGGATCGCTTTGTTGAGATGTTGAATCGCACACCACTTGCCTATTATGCAATTCGTGATGGCAAACCAACACCATCGCCGGCACCGGCTAATTTCGGTCCAAAAGTAATGTTGATAAATGGATGGAGCGGTTCCGGTGGCGATGCCTTTCCTGATTATTTCAGAAAGAAAGGCCTTGGTCTTTTGATTGGTGAAAGAACATGGGGCGGATTAATTGGTATAAGCGGATGTCCGACCTTGATTGATGGTGGTGGCATTACTGTTCCAACGTTCAGGTTTTTTAATCCTGATGGAACATGGTTTGCAGAAGGTCACGGTGTTGATCCTGATATTGAAGTGCGTGAAGATTTAGGTGCAATGGCGAAAGGAATTGATCCGCAATTAGAACGCGGTATATCAGAAATAAAAAACGAAATGAAGACGAAAGGTTATACAGCGCCTGCCCAACCGGCTTATCAAAACAGGACGAAGAATTAAATCAATCTTAGTGTCACTTTGTGTTTTAGTGCCTTTGTGGTTAATACAAACCACGAAGGCACAAAGCCGCGAAGCAGATACTTAATATCTTGCTACATAAATCTTCATGCAATTATACTTTGTTGTTTGAATGAATAATTTTTAATGCTTCAATCATTGCACTATTTACGTGTCATTTTGCATAAGGAATTAATGATTGCTGATGAATATTACATCTATAAAAAATGATTTTATATTATTTCGGAAAAAAGCAAAAGCTTGTCATTAACTTCATTAAAATAATTATATGAAAAAAACTGCTTTTATATTCATTACAGTTTTGCTAATGCATACAGGTTTTAGCCAAACAAACAATGCAAGTCAAAATACGCTTGATTCTATATCTAAAATTGTTATTCATTATTTGCAGGCTAAAGAAGACGACAGCCTTTATGCTTTAGCAGGTGAAACTTTCAAAAGCCAGATTACACACGAAAATTTTAAATCAATATCTGAAACACAAATATTTCCCATTAACGATTTTCAAAAGGTAACTTATGTAAGTACCAGCAATGGTATTAGCAAATACAAAGTTGCGGGCACACCTGACCTGCAGTTATTGATTGGTATTGATGCTGAAAGTAAACTGGAAACATTATTAATTCAACCTTTCAGTAATAATTGATATCTCTAACGATTATTGTATGATAATTGCCTCTTGATGAATAAAGGATGGAAAGCCGAGGTTACCGGTTTTTATACAACAAAAGATTTGGTAAGCAGCGCTATACTTGCACAACCAATGGGCATGTTTGCATTGGGTGGAAGTAAATCAGTTTTAAAAAACAAAGGCACTATAAAAGTAAACGTGCGTGATCCTTTCTTGCTCATGCATTTTAATGGCACCACTGACCTGGATGGTTTTGTTGCAGATATAAGAAGCAAATGGGATAACCGCCGGTATATTCTTACACTTGTTTATCGCTTTGGTAAAACAAACGGCCAGCAACAACGCAGAAGAACTACCGGTGCAGAAGATGAACAGAACCGCGTAAAAACCAGCGGTGGCGGCAATTAAATTTGTGAGTATTGTTTTAATTCATTATTGAATGCTGAAACCGAGCGTGTATTCTTTTTTTGCATGTGGCAAAGTTAAGAAATTCAATCTTCAAATAGAGCTAACACCTTACCTCAGCTGGGTCTTTCACAGAATACATGGCGTATATTGTTGCTTTCCTTTCCGGTAAGACGATTGCCCCTTATGGACAATCGTTTGAGACTGAGAGTTTATAACTTATCAATTGATCTCCACATGTCAAGTTCTTTTCTGTACCTGTTATTGATCACTTCACATTTTGTATCAATACGCATAGTGGGCCTTGTTGTGAAATTGTAAGCTGGCCATTCAGGAACATTTTTAGCCGCCGGTTTACCTGTTCTTGCAAAGCTTGTCCATAATTCTGCCATGTTGTGAGATGCAGCAAAACGTTCGGGCTTGTTACCCCCCAAAGAACCTGCCTTTGATCCGGGCACTTCATTGTTAAATTTAAAAGTTATATCCATTGCATGCGGCGTTCCGAACGGGTAATCAGTGCCCGGAACTTTTGCTTCTGACTTGTAGCCAAAATTGTATAAATAGACCGGCGCTCCCTGCTGTTCTACTTTTCTTTCAGCTATCTTAAGAGTGCCAAGCCCCATCATATTGATTGATTCTATGGCTACCCAAATGTTCGATGCTGTTGCGTTTGGCATTGTTTGCCTGTATGTATCAATAATGGCTTTTGTGTTGCTGCCAAATTGCGACTCCAATTTTGCCGGTAATGCTGCAAACGTAAAATCGCTTTTCAATGCACTTGTGTCGCCGAATGCCATTGCAAAGAAGGTGAATTCATCTTCATTCCATCCGGTCATCAGCGGTTTGTTCTTAGAAATAGCAGGTGCCGTTGGGTCGAAAGGATTGTGCAGAAGCACAACTCCATCAACCACCGGTTGAAAAGCGTTTGGAACCCAACCTACTGGTCCGTTTTTCTTTACATAGTCGGACTGCGCCATTAATGTAGATATCTTATTTTGGATATTCAACAAATCAGCTACTGGTGTTTCGAGTAATTTTCTCCAGTCTTTAGGAGCTATATTTAATTCCCTCAGGGTTATAGCCGTCATTTCGGACGCTGCTTCTTTAGGTAGCATAAGAACGCCGGGACCGCTTTCAATAGAGGCTTTATTAAAATAAGGAGCTGCTACGGGCATGGCATATAAACAGGTTGTTTTAGCGCCGCCGCCTGATTCACCAAAAATCATTACATTGTTGGGATCGCCACCAAAAACAGCAATATTTTTATTTACCCACTCTAAGCCTGTTGCAATATCAAGCATTCCCATATTGCCTGAACCGGCATAGTCACTTCCAGCAATTTCATCGAGATACAGGTAACCCATTATGCCCAATCTATGGTTTGTTTCCACTACCACTACATCAAAGTATCGGGCAAGATTTGAACCATCCTGGTCAACTGCACCTCCGGAGCCTCCCACAAAAGCTCCACCATGATTGTAAAACATCACAGGTCGTTTTTTATTATCATTAGCAGGTGTCCAAACATTTAAGAAAAGGCAATCTTCATTTGGTGGTGGTTCATTTAACCCACGTGTTCCATTGAGGGGCTGAATGGCAGGAGCACCCAATTGCAAAGCATCACGTACACCTGTCCAGGGTTCTAAGGGAGCCGGCCTTCTAAAACGCCTGTCACCTGAAACCCTTCCTCCATAAGGAATTCCTTTGAATACATTT
>JBDUEO010000306.1:0-4605 GCA_040002335.1 Parafilimonas sp.
CCCCAGCCATTTCCAACATCCATCAAACCCGCATTTTCTTCACCTGCTTCCACCAGCATTCTGCCGCCACTGCGTGGCAGCGTTTTTAGTAATTTAATAGAATTTTTATAGCTGCAGTGTTCGCTCCACATAGCGCTGAAAGCACACAGCTCGGTAAAGTTTGGCGTTCGGCCAAGCTTTTGTTTTATCAGTTCAAATTCTTCGGCTGTTAAACGTAATTCTTCGGCTGTTTTTGTAGTAATTTCCATTCAAATGAATAGTGAATGATGATGTAATGATTAAGCCGCAAATTTAAGCAATTGAAAGATGTTGTTTTAATTTTATATGCAATACAAATGCTATTTTTAAATATTGATATTACCGTTAATAAATTTCAAAAATTAAAATGTGAATATTAAACTATAAATTTAATATAAATATTTATCTTACTTAACAACTTGAACCTGCCCGTGTACCCATGATAACTGTCTTAAAAATTAAAAAAAGAGGTTTAATAAATCTTGCTGCAATTGTTTTACTTTCTTTTGTTGGCTTTGTTGAATGGCAAACAGGTTACCAGCTTTCATTCGCCGTTTTTTATTTATTGGTGTTATGTTTTTTTGCTTTGTATAGAAATGTAAGCAAAAAGCAAATACTTTTTTATTGTTTGTACACTACGTTACTGGCCCTGGCAATAGAACTTTCTTCAAGCGAACCTTTTAATGATAAATGGATCCCGTATGGCAATGCGCTGCTGCGTTTAGCCGGGTATATTATTATTACTTCTTTGTGTTATGCACTTAAAACAAAACATGCAAATTTACTTGAGCTGAATGAAAGCTTAAAGAACCTGCATCACGAGAAAAATAAAATTATTGGTATTGCAGCGCATGATCTGCGCAACCCTTTTGCCAGTATTCAAACCATAACCGAATTATTAATACCGGTTGAGCGTAATAAAGAAGCATTAAAATTTCTGGAAATGATTCACCGCATCAGCAATAACTCTTTACGGCTTGTTGATAATTTATTGAATGTATCTCAAATTGAACTGGGCATTTTACAGTTAAATATTCAGCAGCACGATTATGTTTATTTCATCAGAAACATTATCGTATTTCAGCAACTGCTGGCAAGCAATAAAAAAATTAAGATTGAACTAAACTGTGTGCATGATGAAATTTATTTTGGGTTTGATGAAATACATATTGAACAGGTGATAAATAACCTGCTGATGAATGCAGTTAAATATTCAAAACCCGGAAGCCGCATTAAAATAAAAGTAACCAAAACCGATGCAGGCGTATTAACAGAAGTAATTGATGAAGGTGTTGGCATTCCTGAAAATGAAATTGGCAAGTTGTTCAACTTCTTTCAAAAAACAAGCGCTAAACCAACTTCTGGCGAAAAAGGAAACGGGCTTGGGCTCGCCATTTCAAAAAAGATTGTTACAACACATGGCGGCACTATTCATGTAAAAAGTGTGTTGGGCAAAGGCTCAAACTTTTACTTTTTTCTGCCTGCAACATTTGTATTCTCAAAAATTATGAATAATTAATAAAGCGTAATAAACGCTTGGAAATTTTTAAAATAATTGATTTGTCGCAAGCATAACGGCAAATCAATATCATCTCAAATTAATATATTTTTTTACAGGATTATTACCGGATGTATCTAAAAAATTTTGAGATTTTAAGATATCGCTGTTTTCACTGTTACCAGATATATAGGTTTGATAATTTGTGGTTGAATCATCTAACGGTTTTACAGCAATTGTATCGCCCTTACGTACTGCAATAAAACGAAAACCGTGCGAAAGGTTTGTATCTGCTGATGATTGCCAGTTCTTTTCAGCATAATAAATAACCGGCCATTGATTATTTACATTAGTAATAATTGTATCGCTATGCGTTGCTACATCTATCCATGAAGTTTCAAGAGTAGATGGTGCAACCATTGGATCTCCGCCGCAACCGGATATTATCAAGATAATGCATGCTAAAAATTGCTTCATATATTAAATGACATTTCAAAGATTATTAACGTTGCATCAGAGTTTTCTTTGCAATTAATTCATAAATAAAAAAACCTTTGCACAATACAAAGGTTTAGGTTAAAAACGGCCTCTTAAATTATCCGCCTACGGTAAAGCTTATTAATGGGCTAAAACCACTTTTACCCGCTGCATTTTGTGCCAATACCTGTACGCTTATTTTAGTACCCGCAGGTATTATATTGTGCAGGTCTTCCCGCAAATGCCCGTCGGGAATAATGATTACCGCTGCTGCCGGTAAAATAATACAATCTGCCGTTATGGAAGCGCTTGCAGGTTCACCGGTAAAAATCAGCCAGCAATAAGAAACCGCGCCATTTACCTTGTTTGTTTCCAAATGCAATGCAGCCGCGTTACCGCTTATTTTTGGCGCATCCGGTGTTGCCGGAACTGTGGCAGGCAGCCGCTGGTTTGAGGATGCTTTAAAACCGGCAATTTGAATAATAGATGCATTGCCGTTTGCCACCGTGTTTACATAAGCCGCCATTTGATGCAATAGTACATCCAGCGCATTATCTGCTGTTTGCAATTCTGTTTTTGCCACCGGCCCGTTCAGGCGGTTGGCATAAGCCAGTTCAACACGGTTGGCAGCAATGTCAAGATTTTGAGGCGTTACCGGTGGTGTTGGAAAAGTAGTGGCATTGTTTGCGATGTTCTGCGCCACGCCATGCGCAAAGGAGGCCATTTGTGTGGGTTTCTCATTATCCCATGAGATAAGCACCACGA
The DNA here is from genome assembly GCA_040002335.1 of Parafilimonas sp. GTDB lineage: Bacteria > Bacteroidota > Bacteroidia > Chitinophagales > Chitinophagaceae > Parafilimonas. The sequence goes on from JBDUEO010000306.1 coordinate 2,759, forward strand.
TTGGTTTAGACATAATTAAAAGTTTAGAGCCTAAAAATAAAAAATTATTTTGTTTTGAAAGCACTGGCTTGTGAAACTTTTTCACAGGCAGGTGGAAAACTTTCGCTGGCATGTGAAAGGGCTTCGCAGTATTGTGAAGTGCTTTCACAGTATTGTGAGGAACCGTGACAGGCAAGCGGAACGGCTTCACAGTATTGTGAGACGGTTTCACTGTATTGTGAGAGCGTTTCACTGTATTGTGAAAAGCTTTCACAGGGTTGTGGAGGTTTTGTATAGGCTAATTGTAAGATGTAGTTGCGTAAATACAGCCTATGGTTATTGGATTGACGCAATAAAAGTTTGTAAGTTGCGGTGGTATTTGAGTTGGCGGCAATTTGTGACGCATCCTAAAAATGTAAATTTTATAATGACAAAACTCTTTCTTTTATTAAATATTTTTCTTTTGATGTCTTGCGATTTTCCAGTTCCAAGACCTGCGACTGAAGACCAAAAAAAGCAGGTAATGAATAATGTGGTTTTTGACCAAACCCTCATTGCAGGAATAAACCGATATGACAATCTTAAAGATTTTTTATTGAAATATGGCGACACGATAATTTCTTATAGAGACAGCAGGAATTATGTTGTTGAGGTTGAAAGTGCAAATAAGATGGACACAGTTCTTCAAAAGCAAGACTGTTATAATTTTTTTCTAGGAAACAGAAGTTATGATATAACAAATGTCCCTAACTTTTTAAGGACACAACTCGATAGTATTTATCATCAAATTGGCGACAGCAACATAAAATCCTTTGAAGTTTGTAAAGACGGGAAAATAAACATTGAAGCAAAATCAGAAGACAGACAAAATGGACTTTTTATTTCGCATAATCTGATGTGGAATACTAAAATGCAAAAAGATTATGCTTACAGCGACAACAAGGACACATTGCTTAATCGGAATTGCATTTATAGAATTGGCATGACCGAAGACCATGGACATTAAAACTTCGCCGCAGTTGGTATTCCTCACCAACTGCTTTCAACACCAAATCATTCCGCCCAACTCATAATGTAACCGGGGTTCTCAATATCCAAAGCAGTTTGTGTAAGCATTGTATAGGTTTTGTGTAGGCTAATTGTAAGATTTAGTTGCGTAAATACAGCTTATGGTTATTGGATTGACGCAATAAAATTTTGTAAGTTGCGGTGGTAATTGAGTTGGCGGTAATTTAAAAGCGACAGTTTCTTCAAGCAGACAAAAAATGGCACTCTCAAAAAATAAACAAAAAGAAAATGATTGGGATAATTTAATAAAGAAAATTGCTAAGACTAACGGATGGAAATTTAAAGGTTGGTTTGCTTACAAAGAGATAAATGACTTTTTTTATGAAGCTAACTTTTATACATCAGGCATTGACAATTCATTGATGGGTTCACTTCAATTTAAACCTCTAATAATTGACGAAGTATTTTGGGAAATCGTCGGCTTAGAAGACAACAAAAAAATGCCACTTAGTTTTAGGGGAAATGGGGCATTTGTTATTCGTTCAAAAAATATTTTTAGCTTTAATCTTAAAGTCATTCCTGAAAATCTAAATAAAGACATAAACAACATATTCGAGAATATAAATAGTCAAGTCGACAAACTTCAATCCATAGTTTTAGACCTTGACAGTTTTGTAAAATATCTTGAACAAAATCCAGACAGCGACGACGAATGGTTTGACTCCAATTTGATAATTATGGCTTCAATTATCCAAAAAAAATATGACAAAGTTCTTTCATTATTAGACTATGCAAAAAAGGAAAAAAAGAATAGTGGTTTTGGTTTTGGGGGGAAAGACTTCTATGACTTAGCAAAGGAG
>JBDUEO010000307.1:0-4575 GCA_040002335.1 Parafilimonas sp.
CAATGGATAAAATTAAAAGTTATTTGAATGGAACGGACACAAGCAGGCCGGTTGCAGTAGATGGCAGAAATGCTACAAGTACGGTAATGTATTTAAAAGATTCTTTATTAAAAGGCGGCCAGTTTGGAAAAAATGTTATGGCTGCCGCCGATAGTAAAGCATTAATTAATTATGTTGCTTCCAATATGAATGCAATTGGTTTTGTAGGCACATCATGGATAGGAGATGAGGACGATACGGCGCAGCGGCATTATCAAACATTAATTCGCACTGCCTTAATAGAATGCAAAAACTGTGGAAAAGGAATTTTTGCAAGGCCGTCACAAGCCACTATATCAGCAGGTGAATATCCACTGGCAAGACCATTGTTTTATGTACTGAAAGAAAATTACAACGGTTTAGGTACAGGATTTGTTACCTTTCTAAGCCTTGAGCAAGGGCAGCTTATTTTTAGACGAAGTTATCTAGTACCTGGAAAGATGGATTTTACTATACGCAAGTCAATGATGGAAACAAACAACAATCTTTTAAATAAAACAATACAGTAAAAATGAAGAAAGTAATCTTATCATTTATCAGTTCTGTAAGTATCTGTGCCATTGTAACAGCACAAGATGTAAATGCAGGAATTAAGTTCCTTTATTATGAGCGCGTAACAAGTGCCAAGCAAGTTTTTCAAAAATTAGTAGCTGCCAATCCAAAAGATCCACAGGCGGTTTATTGGTTTGGGCAAGCTTATATAATGGACAACAAATTAGACAGTGCAAAAAATTTGTACCAGAATGCTGTAAGCAGTGGCGTAAACGATCCTTTGCTTTGGGTAGGCTCTGGCGAAGTTGATATTTTGAAAGGAGGAGATATTAATGCGGCCAAACAAAAATTTGAACAAGCAATAACATCAACAACGGCAACAAAAGGACGAAACAAAGGCAATCCTGATCCGAATATTTTGGATGCAATTGGCCGGGCAATGGCAGCAGGAAGTAGCCAGCAGGGAGATCCTAATTATGGAATTGATAAATTAAAACAAGCTGCGCAACTTGATCCCAAAAATCCAGACATCTACATAAACCTTGGTTTATGTTATCGCAAATTAGGCGGTGAAGAAGGCGGCCAGGCTTTTATAGCTTTTCAACAGGCTACAACCATAGATCCTCAAAATGCAAGGGCTTTTTATTTAATTGGAAGAATTTATCAAAGCCAGCGCAATAAAGAATCAATGGATGAATGGTACGGAAAAGCCATCGCAGCAGATCCTGCTTTTGCACCTGTTTACGCACAATATTTTAATTATTATGCAGAAAGAGATGTAACAGCCGCTAAAGAATATCTTGATAAATATGTTGCAAATGCTGATAAAGATTGTAAAACCAGTTTCTTGCTGGGCGATTATCTTTTACGCGCAGGCAAATACCAGGAATCGTTGGAACAAGCGAAGCAAATGGAGATGAGCGATTGTAAAAATTATCCGCCTATCAACCTTTTGTATGCATACGATTATGACAGGTTAGGCGATTCTCTTCAGGCAAGATCTTATATTCAAAAATATTTTGCCGGAGCAGATACTTCAGATATTCAACCTTCTGATTACGCTTTTGCCGGAACCATATTTGCGAAATTTCCGGAAACAGGGGATAGCGCTATAAAATATCTTCAAATAGCCATAACAAAAGATACGGTGAAAGAAGAACAAAAAGAATTTATGGCAACCGCGTCAAAAATTGCTGCACAGTCTGGTAATTATCGAATGATATTAGACCTCATGCACAGTTCTGAAGCTTTAAATGGCGGTAAACTCTCAGAACTTGAATATTTCAATTTATCTAACAATGTTGTTGATGCAGTTATTGCCGACTCGCTTGGCACTTACGATTCAACAAGATATTTGCTTGGTGATTCAGTTATACAGGCTTATATAAATGCCTATCCTGAAAAACCGCAAGGTTATTCTTTTTTAAGTCGCTATGCAAAAGCAGCAGACCGGGATTCCACAAAAGGCCTTGCCGTTGCACCTATTGAGCAGTACAATGCATTTCTTGCAAAAGACACTGCGGCTGATAGCAAAAAAACAATTTTTGTAAACGATTATTATTTGTTGCTTTATTATGCACAATATGCAACCGATTTGCCAAAGGAACAGGAATATCAAAAGGCAATTGATGTTACTGAAAAAATGAAAACAGTTTATCCTGATCCTGCTTCAGACGAATACCAATTTGCTGATAAAACAGGCAAATCATTGCAAAACTCTTTGGACAAATACAATAAATCTAAAACAAGCGGCGGAACCGGTGGCGGAAAAAGTCAGAAATAATATTGTTAAAAAAAAAGAAAAGCTCTTCAATTTTGAAGAGCTTTTTTATTGCTTAACATTATTAACCCAATAGCTTTTCTGATTCAAAATATTTAAACTGTATCGCTACCGTTTTTTATTACAACAATTGCAACTTACTTTTGTAAATAAAGCGTCTTAATGAATCCAGTTATTTATTTACTCGATACAATAGCTACAGGAAATTCAGCCGATTATGTACCTATAGGAATTCAATTAATTTTTGCAGCCGGCTTTGTAGCAACCATGATGATTGTAACGCATCTTATTGGTCCTAAAAGAAAAACAGCAGAAAAATTAGAGAATTTTACAAGTGGAATTAAAAGCCACGGCAACGCACGCCAGCCATTAGCTATTAAGTATTTTTTAGTGGCTATTTTATTTGTATTGTTTGATGTGGAAGTAATTTTCTTTTATCCTTATGCTGTAAATTTTAAACAGCTTGGCTGGCATGGTTTTGTTGAGGTATTATTTTTTGTTGGATTTTTTTTAGTGGGATTTATTTATATTATTAAGAAAGGCGCGTTAGTGTGGGAAGATTAATAATTAATAATTTGAAATTTTGAAAATGATACTAATCAATAAGACGAATAGATTTTCAAGCTTTCAAATCATCAAATTTTTAAATTAAAGAAATGGCAAGACCGGTTAGATTTAATATACATCCCAAAGTAACCAATATACACGATAATATTGCCCTGGCAGATATGCCGGAAGGGCAGCAGGGTGAAGGTTATTTTGCAACAAGTTTTGAAAAGATTGTGGGGCTGGCAAGAAAAAATTCAATATGGCCTTTACCATTTGCAACAAGTTGTTGCGGTATTGAATTTATGAGCACCATGAGTTCAACTTATGATCTTGCACGCTTTGGTTCTGAACGCTTAGCATTTACGCCGCGCCAATGCGATTTATTAATGGTGATGGGAACAATTGCTAAAAAAATGGGCCCGATTTTAAAACAGGTTTATTTACAAATGGCAGAACCGCGCTGGGTTTTGGCAATGGGCGCCTGTGCTGCATCTGGTGGAATTTTCGATACCTATTCGGTATTGCAGGGAATTGACCAGATTATACCGGTTGATGTGTACATTCCCGGTTGTCCTCCACGGCCTGAAGCAGTTATTGATGGCGTTTTAAGAATACAGGATTTAGTGCATAATGAAAGTTTACGCAGAAGAAACAGCGAGCATTACAAAGCATTGCTTAATAGTTATGGAATACAATAGAAACTTAAAATTCAAAATTTTAAAGCCCAAAAAATCAACAACTGGTTTTTTACTTTTTACTTTTTAATTATGTCTCTGACAAACGAAAAAATTAAAGAAAAACTTACAGAAAAGTTTGGTGAAGAGGTTAGCAATTTTGGAGAACCTTATGGCATGCTAACTTTTGAAGTGCAGAAAGATATGAACTTAAAAGTAATGCAATTTTTATATAATGATGAAGAATTAAAATTCCAGTTTCTTACCACACTTAATGCCATACATTATCCAAATAATAAAGAACGGGAATTAGCCATCGTTTATCATTTGCACAACCTTACAGATAATATTAGAATTCGTTTTAAAGCCTATCTTAATATAACCAAGCCAGATATTTTTACGGCTACAAGAATATTTGAAGCAGCCAATTGGCTGGAAAGAGAAACGTATGATTTTTATGGTGTTAATTTTATCGGCCACCCAAATTTAAAACGCATATTAAATGTTGATGAAATGGATTATTTTCCTATGCGAAAAGAATATCCGTTAGAAGATCAAACAAGAAAAGATAAAGATGATGAAATGTTTGGCCGTGGTGGCAGCATGGGTTATGGAACTATAAAAGCAAGTGATGACACAACGCTTGCAGAGTCAGAAAAAAATAATGTTGGAGATAAACTATTATGATGCAATTCTATTTAAAATATAAAAAAACAATACTTTATTTGTTAGCAATTATTGCAATTGTGGTAGGATTTTTACTACCGGAAGATTCTGCTGCAAAAGGAATATGTTTTGGTTTTGCGGCAGGAGCTATTTTAATTGGTATTTTAAATTTAAAAACGAGAAACAGAGAAATAAATAACAAGCAACCTGATTGATTTATATTTTTAAATTGATGAATTTTTAAATTAATAATGCAAGACGTAGTTTCAATAAAAGATAATCACATTGTTCTGCCGGATGGCTCCATAGAAAAGCAAACAACAACGCTTAATCTTGGCCCAACACATCCGGCAACGCATGGTGTATTTCAGAATA
>JBDUEO010000308.1:0-4531 GCA_040002335.1 Parafilimonas sp.
GCATCATTCAAGAATGATGGCATTTACATGGAAAAATTTGTGGAAGAGCCACGCCATATAGAAATACAAATTGCCGGCGATCAATATGGAACTGTATGCCATTTAAGCGAACGTGATTGCAGTATTCAGCGAAGGCACCAGAAACTGGTAGAAGAATCTCCTTCGCCTTTTATGACACCGGAACTCCGCGAAAAAATGGGTGCCGCCGCTATTAAAGCTGCATCAGCAATAAATTATGAAAGTGTTGGTACAATTGAATTTTTAGTTGACAAGCATCGTAATTTCTATTTCATGGAAATGAATACGCGCATACAGGTTGAACATTGCGTTACAGAAGAAGTTATTAATTTTGATCTTGTAAAAGAACAGATAAAAATTGCAATGGGTGAAAAGATTTCAGGTGAAAATTATTTACCTCGTATGCACGCTATCGAATGCCGAATAAACGCTGAAGATCCATACAATGATTTTCGCCCATCACCCGGTAAAATCAATGTATTAAATACACCCGGAGGACATGGAGTGCGTGTTGATAGCCACGTGTATGCCGGCTATGTAATTCCTCCCTATTACGATTCAATGATCGGAAAGCTTATTACTACTGCGCGTACAAGAGATGAGGCGTTGGACACTATGTATCGCGCATTAAGCGAGTATGTAATTGATGGTGTAAAAACCACAATTCCCTTTCATTTACAATTAATGAAAAATGAAGATTTTCGCAAAGGAAATTTTACAACTAAATTTTTAGATGGCTTTAAAATGCAATAAATACTATTAAAGGTTTTTATTTACGTCAATAGCGTGCACGTAAAAAATCCCATTATCAATAATTATTCTTTTGCCTTGTTTATTATCGGCCTCACCTCTAAAGGTACCGCATAAATAGCCGTTGGTAGTATCGGTAATTGTTATAACAAAGCCTTTATACGTGTTGCCTACGTAATCATCATCAATATTGGTCGTTATAGATTTATTTAAATCTGAAATTACAATTTCCGCATATTCATTATAAGCTGGCTGCGCATGAGGCAAAGAATAAGGCAATGTTTTGTTATGAAGATCAGGATTAATAAAATGAAGTTGAATTTGCATTGATTTTTTATGATTTAACCTGATAAGATTTATATGATCAAGATGAATTACAGAGTCCCTAAAATATGCATTACTGAAAGTATCAGTAGTACTTGTCATGGTATTGAAACATATACCAACAGTATTAAAGTTACCACGGATATATTCCGGGAACGCTGGATCGCATTCATTAGTTCCTAAGGGTGCTTTTGTAATAGTATCAGGAAGAGGGTCAAATTGTTTTTTTGAACATGCACTTAAACATAGAAATAACAGCCCCACATAAAGGTACGTTTTACGGTTTGACATAGTGATTGGATATTGAATGGTAAAAATATGCAGTCACAAAAATATTTTATGTATAAAACGTAGTTTTTATAATCCGAATCAGTCAAAAGAAATTGAAATAAACAGTTTTATTTTGCAGTATGAGTTATGAAAATACGCTTAAATATTTATATGATCAATTGCCAATGTTTAGCCGCATTGGTTCAGCGGCTTATAAAGAAGATTTACATAACACTATAGCGCTTTGCAATGCTTTAAATAATCCGCAAAAAAAATTTAAAAGCATTCATATCGCAGGCACAAATGGCAAAGGTTCTGTAAGCCACATGTTGGCTGCTATTTTACAAACCGCTGGATACAAAACTGGTTTATACACATCTCCACATTTAAAAGATTTCAAGGAAAGAATTAAGATTGATGGAAAGATGTGTACCGAAGATTTTATAATTGATTTTACTAAAAAAATAAAATTACAGATTGAAAAATTAGAGCCATCTTTTTTTGAAATAACCGTTGCAATGGCTTTTGAATATTTTGCTCAACAAGAGATTGATATTGCCATTATCGAAACGGGTTTGGGCGGGAGATTAGACAGTACAAATGTTATAACGCCCGAGCTTTCTATTATTACAAATATTGGCTGGGATCACATGAATATTTTAGGCGATACTTTAGAGAAGATTGCTTTTGAAAAAGCTGGTATCATAAAGCAAAATATTCCTGCAATAATTGGCGAGGTTATAAGCGATACGAAACATGTTTTTGATGAATGCGCAAAAGAAAAAAATGCCGCGCTTATATATGCACAACAAAATTTTTATGTGCAGGATTTTAGTTATGAGCATCACCAGTTAAAAGCAGAAGTAGTTGATAACAGGAAAAATCAACATCATATTTATTATTTGGATTTACCAGGCGTTTATCAAACAAAAAATATAGTTACTGTTTTAGAAGCTGTTCATCAGTTGCAATTAAAAGGCTGGAAGATTGAACAATTACATATTGATAATGCACTAAAAAAAGTAAAGCATTTAACTGGTTTGCATGGAAGATGGGAAAAAATAAAAGATGATCCTGCAGTTATTGTTGACGTGGCGCACAATATTGATGGCATTAAACAATTAATAGAACAACTTGAATTAGTTAGTTATAATGAACTGCATTTAATAGTTGGTTTTGTAAAAGATAAAGACATCACAAACATTTTGGCTTTGCTACCTAAAACTGCAAATTATTATTTTACAAAAGCACAAATTCCCCGTGCTTTAAATGAAAACGATTTAAAAATTTTAGCAGAGAAAAACGATTTAAAAGGAAAAGCTTTTGCTGATGTAAATACAGCTTTAAAAGAAGCGCTAACACATGCAAATAAAGACGATTTAATTCTGATTTTTGGAAGCGTGTTTTTAGTGGGCGAATTAAATTATTTATAACTCAACTTACCTAAATGTTTTAGCGCATAATAAATGGTAGTTATGTGCATGCTTTGCATAATTTTATTTTCATCCATCAACTGCATTAGTTCATCAAAACTTAATTCAAGAATTTCTATTTCTTCGTTTGCATCTAAGGATTGTTCTTTAATTTTTTTGCCGCCGGTTGCCAAAAACATGTGCATTAAATTGGTGTTGGTTGATGGATTAGCTGAAATTTTTCCAAGTGATTTTATTTCATCAAATGCATAACCTGTTTCTTCAAGCAGCTCTCTTTTTATTCCTTCTTCAAACGATTCTCCTTTTTCAACAACGCCGCCGGGCAATTCAATTCCAACTTCATTAAGTGCATGGCGATATTGTTTTGTCATTAAAATTTTGCCTTCGTTTGTAAGTGCAAAAGCAGTTGCCCATTCAGGAAATTCGAATACGTAATAATTGTTTACAATTGACCCATCACTTTTTTCACAAGTATCTTTTCTAACGGTGAACCATGTTTCGTGCGATAAATATTCTGATGATAATGTTTTCCATTTTAAATGCTCATCAGCAGATTGTTCACTATTCATTTTTCATTATTAATTCTTACCAATTATTTCTTTCTCGCAATTTTGTTATATGTGCAACATGATGTTTTCCATGCCAGGCATAAGTGCCCAACAAATTCCAAAGAGTGATTTGTTTTTCCTGCACAGGATGATAAACGGTGCGTTCCCATTTATCATCTTCCAAATTTTCAAGCATCGCTGATAATCTTTTATGAAGCGCATGCAATAAAGTAGTAGAAATATTTATAGGAAGCGTTTTTACATCATTCAAATTAACCCATGCATTTTCATCATACGTTTTTATAGTTGGATTATCTTCTGTGAGACCCAAACGAAATCGCATAAACGCATTCATGTGACTGTCTGCAATATGATGCACCAACTGATGAATTGTCCATCCGCCTTCACGATAAGGTGTTTGCAGTTGATGTTCATCTAAATTTTGTATAGCTAACTCTAATTCTGAAGGCAAAAATTTTATATCAAGCAGCCATTCATCTTTTTGTTTTTGCGAGAATGGTTTTGGTTGAAATTTTCCTCTTGGATAACGTAAGTCTTCAGTCATAAAAATTAAAATTCAATATTCATAAAAATTATTTAGCAAGGCTTTGTATAACATCATATTTTGTAACGATATGATATTCGCCTGTTTCATCTTTTGCAAGCACTGCGCCATTTCCTTTATTAATCAAACTTCCCAAACGTTCAACGGGTGTATCAAACTCAACCAATGGATACGCTTTCTCCATAATACTTTCCACGATTGCTTCTTTCAGTTCAGGATTATCAAATACTTTTTGAAATAACCCTGTTTCACTTATTGCGCCAATTGGTCCGTTGCCGTTCATTACCGGAATGTTTTCAATATCAAATTTCTTCATCAGCTCAACAGCTTCTGCAACTGTTTGTTTTGGGTTGATAGTAACAAGCTTTTTTCCTGTTCTTGAATTTACAATGTCTTTAAAAGTTTTTACATCAAGAAAGCCGCGTTCCATCATCCATTGATCATTATAAATCTTCGCAATATAACGGCTTCCATGATCATGAAAAATACAAACCACTACATCATCTTTCTTCAATTTGTTTTTTAATTGCATTAATCCCTGCAAACAACTGCCGGCACTATAACCAATAAAAATGCCTTCTTCTTTTGCAATACGGCGCGCCATTACCGCGCCATCTTTATCT